>JBAPYE010000566.1:0-16656 GCA_049284575.1 Desulfobacterales bacterium | reverse complement strand
CCGCCACCGCCCCGGCCGCCGCCGCGGCCGCCGAAACCACCGCCGCGGCCGCCCTTGGCGCCTTCAGCCCTCGGGCGTGCTTCGTTGACGGTCAGTGTGCGGCCCTGGAACTCCTTGCCGTTGAGGCCCTCGATGGCCGCCTGACCTTCGGTCGCTACGGGCATTTCCACAAAACCGAAGCCTTTGGACTCACCGCTGTATTTGTCTTTGATGATGGCGGCGGAATCGACCTTCCCGAATGCCTCGAAAGCCCCCCGAAGATCCTCTTCACTAACATTGTACGACAGGTTTCCGACATAGATGTTCATTACTGCACTCCTTTTTGATGGTGCGTCAAATCGTTTTACGATTTGGGCATTGGGGGGCCCCACGGTTGAAAAAATGATGCCCCGGATCATCGGGGGGCGTTGTGCCACACCCGTCCAGTCGCTGTGGGGTAAATCCGGTCGGCAGCCCCTCTGTTGGGAATGTCAGCCGATGGACGTCGCCGCTCCTTGCGCATCTGTTGAGATATTCTTTTTATTATCCGGCACGATTGGGATTGGGGCAAGGGTTTTTTTTGTCCGAAAGCCCTGCGGGAACCGGGCGTTGGGTTCCAAACGGGGCTGCGGCGCTGACCGGCCGGGACCGAAACGAAGCCATAACCGCATTAACCCTCTTTTTTCAATACCATTTGATCGCGTGGCAGGCAGCGAGGGGACCGTCGACCGATTGGGGCAAGGCCCTGAGACTGAAGGCTAAAAAATTGGATTTTTACGGGCAGGCCCGGCGCTGTCGGGTTTCGGGCCGGAAACGCGGCGGGCCGTCACGCTGCCATGACTTCCCGGACTTTCTGGGAGAGGACCTTCAGCGAGAAAGGCTTTTGGATGAAACCGTTGCAGCCCCGCGCCATGATTTGGCTGGCCTTGCCTTCAAGGCTGAAGCCGCTGGAGAGCAGCACCCGCACCGCCGGGTTGATGGCCCGCAACCCGTCAAAGGTCTCATCGCCCCCCGCATCGGGCATGATCATATCCAGGATGACCAGGTCCAGCGCCTCCTTTTCCCGGTCGTAAATCGATAGGGCCTCCTGCCCCGAAAGTGCGGTCTGGACGCTGTAGCCCAATTTCTCCAGCATGGCCTGGCCCACTGTGACGATCATTTCTTCGTCGTCCACCAGCAATACATTGCCGCGACCGCCGACGATCTGCGCGTCCTGGCAGGGCGGCGCGTCCGGTGGCGCCGGGGTGGGAACGGCGGCCGGCAGGAGGATTTCAAAGGTGGTGCCCTTGCCGGGCAGACTGCTGACGGTGATGAACCCTTTGTGGTTGCGCACGATGCCGTAAACCGCGGCCAGCCCTAATCCGGTGCCCCGGTCGCGCCGGCGGGTGGTGAAAAAAGGTTCGAAGATCCGCTGGCGGGTCTCGGCACTCATGCCCTCGCCCGTGTCGCGGACGGCCACCCGCACGTAGGCCCCTGGGGTGACCTCGCAGGCCCTCGCCCTTGGGGCATCCACCGCGACGTTGTCGGCGCTGATGTGCAGGCTGCCGCCTTCTGGCATGGCCTGCCAGGCGTTGACGAAGAGGTTCAGCAGCACCTGGGCGATCTGGTTGCGGTCCCCCTCCACCGGCCTGAGATCCGGGCTGCAGACTGTTTCCACCCGGATTTCGCGGCGGGTGCGGGCGAAAAGGGCGCTTTCGGTCTGGATCAGCTGGGCCAGGTCGGTGGTTTTGACCTCGTACTTGCCGCCCCGCGCAAAGCCCAGCAGTTGGTGGGTGAGGTGCGAGGCGCTGCGGGTGCACTCCTCGATGGCCTTCAGGTGCTTGGCTCCGGCAACGGCCACATCCTCGGTGGCCAGCAGAATCGACGTGTGACCCAGAATGCCCATCAGGAGGTTGTTGAAATCGTGGGCGATGCCGCCGGCCAGGGTGCCGATGGCCTCGAGTTTCTGGGCTTCGATGAACTGTTCCTCCAGTCGCTTGATGTCGGTAATGTCCCGGGCGATCACCGCCATGCCCTGAACGCGGCCGTCGCGCTCCAGGATCGGATAAAAGGCGATGTCCATCAGGTGTTTATCGGATGTTTTGGAGGGAAACCAGGCTTTGTGGCGAATTTCCTCACCGTTCAGGCAGCGGTCGATGTCCGCTTTCAGGCGCTTTTCAAAAAACGAGCGGCCGAAAATGGCGGGAACCGACTCGCCGATCAAGGCCTCCTGGGGGATGTCGAGAAAACGGGCGAGCGTGGGGTTGGCGGCCTGAAAAAGATAATTCCGGTCGACCATGGCCAAGTGGTCGTTGGAGGCCATCACCATCTTCTCATAATTGCGCAGCATCCGCTCGGTTTTGACCTGCTCGCTGATGTCGCGGATAAATTTGACGGCCCCGGTGATCTCGCCGCTGGCTTCGTCCTGGATCGGGTAGCAGAACACCTCGATCCATTCCGCCCCCAGGCCGGCGGGGGCCGGTTTGATCTGCCGCTCGCTGCGCCCGGTTTGAAAACAGCGCTGGACAGGGCAGGGGTCGCAGGCGCGGGCGTCTGGGGGATAGGACTCATAGCACTTGCGGCCTACCATGGGCGCGCAGTCCGTGCTCCAGCGCTGCATGACCTGGTTGGTCATCAAAATCGATAGGTCCCGATCGATCACGCTGATACCGCCCTGAATACTTTCCAGGATCTTGGCCAAAAACGTTTTCTGGCGTTTGAGCTCCGTGGCGTCGTGCTTTTGGGCGGTAATGTCCCGCAGGATCAGCCCGATGCCCTCACTGGTCTTGAAGGCGCTGATGGCCAGGTGGTGGCTGCCGGACGGCAGCTCCACGCTGACGTCCTCGAAGTTGACCGGTTTTCCAGTCAGAAACGTTTGGCGGTACTGGCCGATGCGGCCCGCGGATACGGCGCTGGGCGACAGATCGGCCAGCTGCATGCCCACCAGGGGACGCCCCATCCGGTTCATTTTTTCGGCCGCAGGGTTGGCGAACAGGATGGTGAGGTTTTCATCCAGCAGCAGAAACCCATCGCTGGCGGCGCCGGCGAAGGCGGCCAGCTGCCGTTCGGTTTCGCGGTGCGCGGCCTCGCCCCGCAGCCGCCCGGCCACCTGCCGGTGGGCGAAGGCCCACAGCGCGAGGGTGGTCAGCAGAACAAACACCCAGCCGTGGTATCTTTGCAGACAAGCTGACGTCTCGGGGTTTGAAAGGGCGGCCAGGGTCCGGTCGGCCAGGAGCATCCAGAGGCCCCCGCAGCCGGCGTAGAAAAGGGATATTTTAAACGGCAGGCTGAATTTCATCTGATTTTGGGTCTTTTTTGCCGGTGGCCGCTCGCCGGCGCGCAGTCGGGATGCGAACCGGCGGGTGGCGACGCCAAGGGGTGTTTTCAAAGGGAGATCGTCCGCTGCCGCCCTCCGCCGCTGTTTTAAAGGCCACCCGCAGCGAACCCTTATCTCATCGGATCAACGGGTGTTTTTCCCAACCCAAAAATGATCGACGGCCCGCGGCGGCGGGAGACCTTGCGCCGCTCCGGCCAGGAGGCAAGAGTCGGCCGGCGGGCGTTTCGGCGGCAATCGCGGGCAGCCGACCGCTTCCGGGGCCTGCATTCAGGGCAGATAGTCTTCCCGGACCGGTGAAAAGGCTTCAACCGCCACCGCATCATCCAGGGCCACGGCGCTGTGGGTCACGTTGCCGGCAATGCACCAGCTGTCGCCGGGGGTGACCCGGTGGCATTCTCCTCCGATTGTCAGCTCCAGGCGGCCGGATACCAGGTAGCCGGTTTGCTCGTGGGGGTGCCGGTGGGCCGGCAACACCGCACCCTTGGCCAGCCGGAATTCGGCCAGAAGGGTCTTTTGTCCGTAAACCAGGGTTTTTTGCTTGATTTTGTCCAGTATGTCCTTGTAGCCGCCGGCATTTTGTGGTTGAAACATTTGAAAGCTCCCTTCGCCAAGAAATTGTGATCGCATCCCGGGCGCTGCCGATAGCGGTGCCCCCGTCGGGGCGCTATTTAGATCCGGCCTGCAACCCTGACCCTTCTTAGGGCGACCGGCGGTGGGTGTCAAACCGATTCTACCGGGGGCGTTCGATTTCCGGCCGGCCATGCCCCCGAATTGCGGAGAGTGCCGCGTGCCGTGCGAACCTGAAGGATATCCGGCTCCCCGCTCCCCCAGGTTGCCACCGGCCTTCGTCTGGATATTGCTGGCGTCGGTTCTGCTCTCAGCCTGCGGGGTGGTCACCACCACCTGGCGCACCGCCCGGGGGGTGGGCCAGGCCACATACACGGTGGGCAAGCTGGCGGTCTGTGCCACCATCGAGACCGGCAAGGTGGTCTACCGGGTGGGGGGCTATACCTTCAAGGTGGTGACGGCGCCGTTGACCTGGCCGCTGACTCATGAAGAAGTCGAAACCATTGACGGTCTCGCGCCCCGGGAGGCGATCCGGCAGGGCCGGGTCAAAATGTCGCCATACGTCGTCAACGGCCGGCGCTACGTGCCGATGTCGCTGGCGGAAGCCGGCCGCTACCGCGAATCCGGGGTCGCATCCTGGTACGGCAACGAAACCCTCAACCGCAAAGGCGGTCACATGACCGCCAATGGTGAGGCCTTCGATCCGAATGAACTCTCGGCGGCCCACAAGTACCTGCCGCTGCCGACCTATGCACGGGTCACCAACCTGCAAAACGGGCGCACCCTCATTGTGCGCGTCAACGACCGCGGGCCTTTCGTGGACGGTCGGATCATCGATTTAAGCGCTGCGGCGGCGCGCCGGCTGGGGTTTTATGAGGCGGGCACCGCACGCGTGCGGGTGGCCGCGATTCCGGTGGATGGATAGCCGGCGCGGTCTCGGCAGAAAATAATGACGCCTTGTTCATCAAAAGAGGCTGTGAAGCGCCCCCCCTGTGCCTCACGCAAGGCAGCCAGCGCGGCTTATACGCGAAATTGGGCGCTTTCCGGGAGTGTGACTGCATGCTGGCGCTAAGCCTCGCTTTTGCCGCCTGCCTCGGCTGGGGGATCGGTGATTTTCTGGGCGGCCTCAAAAGTCGGGTGGTGCCGGTGTTGACCGTGCTGGCGCTCTCGTGCCTCAGCGGGCTGGCGCTGACCGCGGTTCTCGTGGTCCTGCGGGGAACGCCGCCGCCGGCGGACCCGGCCCTTTTTTTCGCGGTTGCTGCCGGCGCAGTGGGGGTGTTGGGGCTGCTGTGCCTCTTCCGCGGCATGGCGGTGGGTTCCATGGCGATGGTCGCTGCCGTCAGCGCGACCGGCGTGGCACTGCCGGTGCTGGTGGGGCTCTACGGGGGCGACGACCCCTCTGGGTTGCAGATGATCGGTATGGCGGCGGCCGTGGTGGGCGCCGTGATGGCCGTGCGGGACAAGGGGGCCAATCCGGCAGGCGCCAATGTCGCCGCCGGGGCCGGGCTGGCGCTGGGGGCGGCCGTGGCGTTCGGCAGTTTTTTTATTCTGATCGATCTGGCCGGCCGCTCGGACCCCCTGTGGGCCGCACTGCTGGTGCGGCTTTCCGAAGCCCTTTGCCTCCTTCCGGCGGTCCTGGTGACTAAACCCGCGCTGCGCGCGGCGCGTTCCCACCTGCCGGCCATCCTGGGAGTGGGAATTTTCGATGCCTTGGGGGTTTACGCCTTCACCCTCGCCACCACCCAGGGGATGTTAAGCGTGGTATCGGTGGTGGGCTCGCTCTATCCGGCGGTGACGGTCAGCCTGGCGGCCATCATCCTGCGCGAGTGGCCCCGGCGGTTGCAGCTGGCGGGCATTTCCTTGGCCATCTGCGGCGTTGCGCTGATTTCCGGCGGATAGCGGGACTCCCCCCCGAGGACGCGTAATTTCGGGTGCCCGGGGACGTCACCGACCGGCCCCGGTCCATAACCTCGATTGCCGCCTGTTGGCTGCC
Source organism: Desulfobacterales bacterium (assembly GCA_049284575.1). GTDB lineage: Bacteria > Desulfobacterota > Desulfobacteria > Desulfobacterales > JAABRJ01 > JAABRJ01. The sequence continues at coordinate 10,801 of JBAPYE010000566.1, read as the reverse complement.
AGCGGCGGGAGAGAACATGGAACAAAAGATCGCCGGTGGTGAGCCCAAAACCGCGGTCAGGGGCGGGATGGAAGCCGCTCTGGCCAAGGAGCTGCAGAAATCCCGGATGCTCTGCGATCTGGCCGTGGCCATGACCGCCGCTCATAGCCTGGATGACAACCTGCGGCAGCTGGTTGCGATCTGCCGGCGCCTGCCGGGGGTCGAGGCGGCCTTCATCGCCCTGCGCGACGAAGGCCGCGGTGCGTTCTGCATGCACGCCACCGCCGGAATCCACTCCACGCCCCTTAAAGAGCTCTGCATTCCCTTTGGCCAAGGGCTGGCCGGGATCGTGTCCCGGACCCGGCGGGGACGGATCGTTCCGAATTATTTCGCCCTCGAGGACCTTCCTCCCGCCCTGGGGGCCGCCATGGCCGATGAAGGGCTGATCTCCGGCATGGGGGTCCCGATTCAGATGGATGACCGGAATCTGGGGGCGCTTTATGTGTTCACCCGGCGCCCGACCGATTTTGACCCTTCGGAGCTGGACACCCTTTGCCTGCTGGGCAATCTGGCGGCCGTTGAAATTGCCCGCAAACGCGCCGAAAACGCCCTGCAGTCATCCCAGGAAACCCTTGAGGCGCAGGTCAGGCTGCGCACCGGCGAACTGCGCCGGATCAACGCCCAGCTGCGGCAGGAAATCGAGGACCGCCGCCAGGCCGAGGACGCCCCCGTCCGCAAGCAGGCCGAAGAGGAGCTCGTCAACCGCCAGAAGTTTCTGGAATCCATTCTTTTCCACGCACCCGACGCCATCGTAACGCTGGATGCGCAGCACCACGTTCTGGAATGGAATCCCGGCGCCGAGAAACTTTTCGGCTATACCTTTGAGGAGGCCGTTGGCCGCAATCTGGACGACCTTGTGGCCCGGGAGGAGGTCTACCCGGAGGCCGCCGCGATCACCCGGCGGGTGCTGGCCGGTGGAAAATTCGAACCGCTCGAAACGGTCCGCTACGCCAAGGACGGCCGGCCGATTCCGGTGATCGCCGCGGGCACACCGATCATGGTCGCGGGCGAACTTCGGGGGGTTGTGGCGGTCTATACCGACATCAGCGTCCGCAAGCAGGCCGAAACCGCCCTGCGGGCCAGCGAAGAGCGGCTGCGGGCGGTTTACCAGACGCTGCCCGACTCGGTGACCCTCTCCCGCCTGGCCGACGGCACCTACAGCGATGTCAATGAGGCCTTCAGCCAGGTGACCGGCTACCTGCGGGAGGAGGTCATCGGCCGGACGAGCCGCGAGATCGGCATCTGGCAGGATCCCAGCGATCTCAAGCGAATGATGGCCGAGGTCCACCGCAGCGGGCAGGTGCTGAGCATGGAGATCACCTTTATCGGCAAGGACGGCCGGGTGCTGCCCGGGCTGGTTTCCGGCCGCCTGCTGGTGCTCAACAACGAGCCTCACCTATTGCTTGTCACCCGTGATATCAGCGAGTTGAAAGCGGCCTTTGAGGAAAAGGAGCGGCTCGAGGCGCAGCTCAAACAGGCCCAGAAGTTGGAGGCCATCGGCACGCTTGCCGGCGGCATCGCCCACGATTTCAACAACCTCCTGATGGGGGTCCAAGGGCACGCCTCCCTGATGATGAGCGATCCCGAATTCCCCCCGCGGCATCGCGAAAACCTCAACGGCATCGACGCCTGCATCCGCAGCGCCGCCGATCTCACGCGGCAGCTGCTGGGGTTTGCGCGGGGCGGCAAATACGTCGTCAAGCCCGTCGACCTCAACCGCCTGATCGCGGGCTGCAGTCGGATGTTCGGCCGGACCCACCGGGAAATCAACATTCAAACCCGCTTCCAGGAAACGGTCTGGGCCGTGGCCGGTGATCGCAGCCAGATCGAGCAGGTGCTGCTCAACCTGTTCGTGAACGCCTGGCAGGCCATGCCCGCCGGCGGGACCCTGGAGATCGCAACCGAAAACCGGCATCTGCAAGAGGATGCCGCCCGGCCGCTGGGGCTGACGGCCGGGCGCTATGTCCGCATCGCGGTGGCCGATAGCGGCGAGGGCATAGACCCCGAAATTCAGGAGCGGATCTTCGACCCTTTTTTCACCACCAAGGAGCGCGGGCGCGGCACCGGCATGGGGTTGGCCTCGGTCTACGGCATTGTCCAGAACCACGGCGGCGCCGTCACGGTCTCCAGTTGCAAGGGCGAGGGCGCTCTTTTTCATATTTACCTGCCGGCCACAGATGGTGCGGCAACCGAAGCCCTGCCGCCGCCGGAAGCCCCCCGCCAGGGGTCGGGGACCATTCTGCTGGTGGATGACGAGCCGGTGATTCTCGATGTGGTGGCCCCCATGATCGGCAAACTCGGCTACACGGTGTTGACCGCCGGCAGCGGCCCGGCCGCGCTGGCGCTTTACCGGACGCACCGCGCTGAGGTGGCCCTGGTGATCCTGGACATGATCATGCCGGGCATGAACGGCGGCGAGACCTTCGACCGTCTCAAGGCCATCGACCCGGCCGTGCGCGTGCTGCTCTGCTCCGGTTACAGCATCGAGGGCCGCGCCAGCGAGATCCTGGCGCGGGGCTGCAACGGGTTTATCCAGAAGCCTTTCGGCATGGGTCAACTCTCCGAAAAGATCCAGGCGGCGATCGCCGCATAACCGGCCTTGCGCGGCACCGGCGGGGTGCCGGCTCATTTTTGCCCGAATCAGGGTATCAGGCGGGGGAGAAAGGTTACGATCTGCGGAAAGAGCATCAACAGCGCGATGCAGAGGACGTAGGCGGGCAGAAAGTAGGCGGTGCCCTTGAAGACCTCCTCGAGGGGCACGTCCTTGGCCATGGCGCCGACCACGTAGGTGGTTGCTCCCACCGGCGGGGTCACGGCCCCCAGGGTGGTGATCACCGTGATCGTGACCGCAAACCAGATGGGGTCGTAGCCCAGCTGGGTGGCCACCGGAAAGAAGATCGGGATAGTGATCAGCAGCAGCGCCAGGGCGTCCATGACGGCGCCGCCGATGATGTAGATCACGAAAATGATGCCGATCACGATCACCTTGGGCACGGGGAGCGCCACCACCCAGGCGGCGATCTCGAAAGGGATGCGCGTGACCGTCAGAAATCGGCCGAAGATCACGGCCCCGGCCACGATGGTGATCACCATGCAGGAGATCCGCAGGGTGTCCTTGACGGCATAAAAAAATCCCTGCCAGGAGAGCAGCCCCCGGCCCAGGCTGATCGCCACGGCGAAAAACGAGCCGGCAGCACCGGCCTCGGCCGGCGTGAAGACCCCGAAATAGAGCCCCAGCATCACCAGCAGAAAGAGGATCGCCATCTCCATCGCCCCGGAGAGCGCCGCGAGCCGGTCCCCAAGGCTGAACCGGGGGCCCACCGGCCCCCAGCCGGGGTGGCGCCGGCACACCAGGTAAACGGTCCCCATCAGAAACAGCGTCAGCGCAATCCCCGCCCCGATCCCGCCGTAAAAAAGGCGCGCGATGGACTGCTCGGTTGAAAGCCCGATCACGATCAGCACCACGCTGGGCGGGATCACCACCCCCAGGGTGGAGCCGCAGGCCACGGCCCCGGTGCTGAGCATCGGGTTGTAGCCGTATTTCTTCATCTCGGGCAGGGCCACCGTGGACATGGTCGCGGCGGTGGCCGCGTTGGAGCCGCAGATGGCCGAAAAGGCCGAGCAGGCCAGCACGGTCGCCATGGCCATCCCGCCGCGGATATGTCCCACCCACCGATAGGCCGCGGTGTAGAGCTTCTCGTTGACGCCGGAATAATAGGCGATCTGACCCATGAAGATAAACAGCGGGATCACCGTCAGGCCATACTGCGCGAAGGTCGACCAGTAGACCGCGCCCACCATGTTGAGTCCGGCCTTGAGCGAGACCACGTAGCAGAAGCCGCCGAACCCCACGATCCCCATGGCGAACCCCACCGGCATCCCCAGAAAAAAGATGATCAACATCAGGATCCCGATGCCGGATATTCCCACCCAGGCCAGGCTCATCATCGGCCTCCCCGGGAGGGGCGAAGGCCCCTGACGCCCTCCGCCAAAAACACCACCGCCAGCATCGCGCAGCCCGCCGCCACCCCGTAGGTAAAAGGGTAGTAGGGCACCCGCAGGGTTTCGGTGAGTTCGCCGGTTTGCCGCAGGACCGCGGCCTTGTCGGCCAGCTGCCATGCGACCACCGCGAAAAACACGGCGCACACGGCGCTGTTGACCAGGCCGAGCAGCCGCCGCACGCCGGGCGGGAAGGTGTTGATCAGCACGTCCACGGCGATGTGGCCCCGCTGGGCCTGGGTGTAGGCCAGGCTGAAGGCGGTCACCAGCGCGCCGAAGAAGCCCATCAGCTCGAAGGTTCCGCGAACGGGCAGCCAGGCGATCCGCAGCCCGATATTGGCGCAGGTCAGCAGGACCATGCCCACCAGAAACACCCCGGCGGCCAGAACCAGCCAGCGGTTGACCCCACCGATCAGTTTTTCGAGCGCTTTTAGCATGGCCATTGCGGTCCGGAGACGGCCCCGGGCGCTTTTGGCCCGGGGTCCTGGAGGGTCAGGTAAGCCCTGAGGCTAACGGGTGTGCTGCTGGATCAGGGCCTGGATGTCGCCGACGATCGCCGCGGCCGGAAAGTTGTCGGCCCCATTGGCCTGCACCCAATCGTCGGTGATCGGCTGCAGCAGCCGGCCCCATTCGGCTTTTTCGGCTTCCGGGAGGGCGGTGATCTCCACCTGGTGGGTGTCGCGGGACCAGCTCAGCGCCTCCTGGACGTGGGTGTCCATGTAGGTCCCGGTCCATTCGGCCTGCTCCACCCGCAGGTCGTCCATGACCTGCTGCACCGCCGGCGGCAGGGCCTTCCAGCGCTCCAGGTTCATCACCACGGCAAAGGGGTAGATCACGGTCTCGGTGAGGGTGACGTACTTGCAGATTTCGGCGAATTTAAGGTCCTTCATCACCTCCAGCGAGGAGAACAGCCCCTGCACCACGCCCTTTTGAAGGGCCTCCGGGGTGGCCGACATGGGCATGCCGACCTGGTTTGCGCCCCAGGCCTTGAGAATCTCGGCTGCGCCGCCGGAAGCCCGCAGATCGAGCCCCTTGAGGTCCGCCAGGCTGCGGACCGCTTTCTTGGACATGATGTTGGCGGGCGCCGTGGTGAACATCGTGAGCACCTTGACGTCGGCAAACTCCCGGGGCTGATATTTCTGGTAGAGGTCCCAGAGCACCATACTTCCCACCCGGGCGTTGGGGATCCCCAGCGGCAGGCTGGTGGCGTTGGTGACCACGAAGCGGCCGGGCTGATAGGCCATGCAGAGGCAGCCGATGTCCGCCTGGCCGGCAATCACGCCGTCCATCATGTCTTTGGCGTCCAGCAGGGTGCCGCCGGGAAAGGTGTTGATCTGCACCAGGCCCTGGGTGCGGCTTTCCACCTCCTGCTTCCAGCGCTCCATCTGGACGCAGGGAAAGGTCGGCGCCGGCGGGAAATTGGCGTAGCTGAGGGTGACCGGCGCGGCGCCGGCAGCGGGTGCGGCCAGGCTGAAGAAGGCCGCGAGCGCCGGTAAGATGCCCGATCGGATCAGTCTGAATCGTGAAGCCATGGTGTTGTCCCTCCTTGTTGGTTGTGTCGCGTTGATGGCGAGCGGGCTTCGGGCTGCGGCCGGCCGGTGTGTCGGGATCGTCAAACGCTGCCGCCGTTGCCGTTGCGGTGGTCGAAAACCCGGCGGCTTTTGCGCTGGGTGCGCGGCAGGCTGCCGTGCTCGACGATTTCCACCTCGCTGCGCACCAGCACCTTGCGCCGGATCTCGGTGGCGATCCGCTCGGCCAGGTGCGCATCGTCGGCGGGGCCGACCTCCTGGCCGCGTTCAACCTTGATGACCATTCGGTCGCGGCCGCTTTCACGGCCCATCAGGTGAATCTGGAACTCGCTGCCGGTGCCCGCAACCCGGCTGAGCACGTGGTCGATCTGACTGGGGTAAATGTTGACCGCCCGGTAGATGAACATGTCGTCGCTGCGACCCATGATCCGGTCGTGCCGCGGAAAGGGGATGCCGCAGGCGCAGGGGCCTTCGATGAGGCGGGTCAGGTCGTGGGTGCGGTAGCGGATCAGGGGGCTGGCCTCCTTGCGCAGGGTCGTGACCACCAGCTCGCCTTGGGTGCCGGCGGGCACGGGCTGAAGGGTCGCCGGGTCGATGATTTCGAAGATGAAGTGATCCGCCCAGTAGTGGATACCGTCGTGGCGGCGGCAGTCCAGACCGCTGCCGGGGCCGTAGAGTTCGGTCAGCCCGTAGATGTCGAAGACGTGCTCCACGCCCATGAGGGCCTTGATGCGGGCGCGCATGGCGTCGCTGTGGCGCTCGGCCCCGAGGATGATCTTCTGCAGCCGGATCTTTTGGCCGAGGGTGCGTTTGTGGATTTCTTCGGCCATCAGCAGCGCCATCGACGCGGTGGAGCAGAAGACGGTCGCCCCCATGTCCACCAGCATCTCGCAGTGCATCTCGGCATTGGCCGGCCCCAGTGGAATGGCCATCGCCCCGAAGCGCTCGCAGCCGGCCTGAAAGCCCGCACCGGCGGTCCACAGACCGTAGCCGACCGCGATCTGGACGCGATCCTCGCGGGTCAGGCCGGCCAGTTCGTAGCAGCGCGCGAAAAGCTCGGCCCAGATGTCCACGTCCCGCTGGGTGTAGCAGAGCACCTTGCGTTTGCCGGTGGTGCCCGAGGAGGCGTGAATGCGGGTGATCTCTTCAAAGGGCACCGCCCGCAGGGGAAAGGGGTATTCAGCCTGCAGGTCCTCCTTGTCGGTAAACGGCAGATGAACGATATCCGAAAGGGAGCGAACGTCCCGCGGCGCGACCCCTGCGGCTTCAAATTTGCGGCGGTAGGCAGGTGAGTTGTCGCAGGCGTGGGCCACGGTCCATTTGAGGCCCTCGAGCTGGATGCGCTGCAGCTCTTCCGGGGGCAGCTCTTCGGGGATGAAACGCATGAAACCCTCCTTTGGGTGTTTTAGCGGGCTGTCGGGTCCGCGGCGCCGGCAGCGAGGGCCGCCAGTGCGTCTTGCAGGAACGCCGGGGTGGCACCCAGGCGCTTTTGCAGCACGCTTTGAATGTCAGCCAGGCCGCAGAAAAGGGGCTTGCGCCGCTCGGCTGGCAATGCGCCGGCGGCCAGGGCAAAACCCAACAGAATCAGGTTGACGGCTCTGGGGGCGGCGATCTGGCGGGCCAGGCGCTCGGCGTCCAGCGCCCGGGTGCGGCGGCCCCCGCCGGCGTCCGCGGCAGCCGCCGCGTTGACGGCGATCCAGCCGTCGGGCGTGAGAAAGGCCGCGTGCTGGGCGATGTTTTCGGCCTTCAAGGCCAGCAGTAGATCGGCGTGCCCGGGGCGGATCAGGGGGCTTGAAAAGTCCCCCACCTTGAGGTGTGAGAGCACCGTGCCGCCCCGCTGGGCCATGCCGTGGGTTTCGGAGGAGAGCACCGGCAGGCCCTTGGTGATGGCCGCCTCGGCCAGCAGGCGGGTCACGAACAGCACGCCCTGGCCGCCCACGCCGCTGATGACGATTTGCTGATTTAATGATGCTGGCATAGCATCTCCCGGCCTTGCGGCGCTAGTCGCGGTGACAGGCGGCAATGGCCTTCTGGGGGCAGATGGTCAGGCACACGCCGCACCCGCTGCAGACCAGCGGATCGATGCGCACCCGTTCGGTCTCGGCATCCATGACCATCGCCGGGCATTCGAAGTTTTTCAGGCAGTAGCCGCAGCCGTCGCAGGCAGCGCTGACCGACAACGGCCCGGCGGGGGCAGCCGTCTCCTGCCGGCGCTTGTCGAGCAGGCAGGGGTGGCGCGCGATCACCACCGCGGGCCCGGTCGTGCGGCTGTATTTGACCGCCGCACGCACCGTGCGGGTGAAGGCTTCAAGTTGATAGGGATCGGCGGTTTCGCAGCGGCTCACGCCGCAGCCGCGCACCAGGCTTTCGATATCCACCCGGTGGAGCGGCTCGCCCATGGCGCCTGTCCCGGTTGCCGGCGTCGGCTGGTTGCCGGTCATGGCGGTGGTGCGGTTGTCGAGAATCACCAGGACGAACTTGACCCCTTGGACCACCGCGTCGATCAGGGCCGGCACGCCGGCATGAAAAAAGGTCGAATCCCCGATGGTGGCCACGATGTCCGGCGGTTTGGGCGCGTTTTTGTAGGCGTGGTAAAAACCGGCCGCCTGGCTGATGGCGGCCCCCATGCAAAGCACCGTGTCCACCGCGCCCAGATTGAGCCCCAGAGTGTAGCAGCCGATGTCGCCGGTGTAGATCGCCCGTGGGGCGGCCTTCTTGATGGCGAAGTAGCTGGCCCGGTGGGGGCAGCCGGCGCACAGGGTCGGGCGCCGGCCGGGAACGGTCGGCAGGCTGGGCACTTTGCCCGCCAACCCGGCAAATTCGCGGATGCTGTTTTCCACCGCCTCCGGCAGGATCTCCCCCACCCGGGAGACCGCGCCGCTCAGCTTGCCCCGTACTCGCTGCCGGTCGGCCAGCTGCATCTCGATCACCCCCATGGTCTCTTCGATCACCAGGATCTCGCTGTGGGCGGCCAGGAGCTGGGCCGTGAAGTCGGTGTGCAGGGGGAAAGGCTGGCGCACCTGGTAGAGGGCGATCCGGTCGCCGATCCCCAGCTCGGCCGTGATCTCGCGGGCGTGGGCGGCGGCGACGCCGGAGACGACGATAGCCTTGGGGGTCTCACCGGCCGCGTTCAGTTTGAGGGGTGCGGTGGCCGGGTAAAGCGCGATCTCGGCCAGTTTACGTTCCAGTTCGTGGTGCAGCTGGTTGCGGAACTTGGGGGTCGCGGCCCAGCGCGCCGGGTTTTTTTCAAAGGCCGGCTGGCGCTCGGGGGGCCGGGGGGAGAGGGGGGCTATGTCCTGGCGGGCGTGGCAGACCCGGGTGGTGGGTCGCAGCATCACCGGGATGCGAAACGTCTCGGAAAGCGCATAGGCCTCGGCCACCAGCTCGCGGGCCTGGGCCGGGGAGTCGGGGTCGAGCACCGGGATCTTGGCCAGCATGGCCATCAGCCGGCTGTCCTGTTCGGTCTGGGAGGAGTGCGGGCCCGGGTCGTCGGCGCTGATGACCACGAATCCACCCTTGGTGCCCATGTAAGCGGCGCTCATGAGCGGGTCGGCGGCCACGTTCAAGCCCACCTGCTTCATGCTGACGGCGGTGCGCAGCCCGGCCTGGCAGCCGGCATAGGCGATTTCGAAGGCGATCTTTTCGTTGACCGCCCACTGGGCGTGCAGGGCGGCGCCCGTCTGGCGCTGCAGATGGGCGAGCGATGAGAGAATCTCCGAGGCGGGGGTGCCGGGGTAGGCGGTGGCGATGGCGCAGCCGTTTTCCAGGAGCCCCTGGGCGATGGCCTCGTTGCCCAGGGCCAGATGTTTTGGGTTCACGCGCAGCCGTCCTTTTCCATAAAAAAGCCGGGGCACTCACAAGAGGCCCCGGCTTGATGCGTTCACCATATGTCGTGGGCCCTCTCCGCGACGATCGCTGAAGCTGCCCAGGACGAATGTGTTATTCGGGTGTCGTTCGGGTGGGCGCGCTTCCGGTTGCCTGCCACCACCAGAACCAGAGCAAGAATTTCATTTTGTTCCCAGCACCTTCAGGCGCCCAGCGCATCGCAGACCCACTGATTTTCCTCGAACTCGCTCTTCCCCTTATCCAAGCGCCCCTGGTTTGTCAAGATCCAATTGGCGGCCGGCCGACGGGGCTCAGACCGGCAGCGGGGTGGCCGTCGATCGCAGCTTTCCGCCAACCATCACCAGGGGGATGGCGCCCGTGGCGCGCAGCGCCGGGGCAAGGTTGCCCCTGGCGAGCGCCACCACTGAAAGATAGATCGTCAAGGTCTTGCATGCAGGTACGCTGCAAAACGACCCCGGGGGTCAGCGGCGTCGGATGCGCGCGTCCTCCAGCGGTTTCCTGTTTGACAAGCCCGATTTTTTGGGTGTAGAGGGGAGCAGTCCCGTACTTTCCCCTGTTTGCCTGAACGATCTGCGTGCAACATAGTGGGCCCCATCGCCCGGCGCGGTCTGCCTGCGGCATCTTTCAACCCAAACGGACATGAGGTCGGTGTGACCGAGACCGGAAGCATTCTGGTTGTAGACGATGAGAAGCGGATTCGCGACAGCCTGCGGGTTCTCCTGACGCGTGAAGGCTACACCGTTCAAACCCGCGGCAGCGGGGAAAATGCCATCAGCCTGCTGCGCAAGACCGATTTCGACCTGGTGATCACCAACCTCTTCATGGGGGAGGTCAACGGCATCGGGGTGCTGCAGGAGGCCAAGGCCCGCAACCCCGAAACCATGGTGATGCTTCACACCGGTTACGAAGACCTGGAGTTTATCATCGAAGCGCTCCAGATGGATGCCGACGATTACATCCTCAAACCCTGTGACCCCGCCGAAATGAAGCGGCGGGTCGCCCGTTGCCTGGAAAAACGGGCGTCGCGGCGGCAGACCGCCGCAGCCGAAAAAATTCTGCCGGTGTGCAGCGTCTGTAAAAAAGTGCGCGATGACAGTTGCACAGCGCCCGGCTGCGGTGAATGGGTGAAGCTCGAGGACTATCTCGGCCACAAGACGCGCTTTCGGGTGATCTCCACCTATTGCCCCGCCTGCGTCCTCAAGATCAAGCGCAAGCTTGAGGAATCCTGATTCCCCGCGGCATCTCCTGCAGCGCCTCAGCGGTAAATCGAAAAGCCCAGCCGCAGACGGGTATCGCTCTCGTCATAGCGCAGCAGGCTTTCGCTGTAACCGGTGAAAAACTGGGCCTGAAAGAAGAGGTCCAGATTGTCAAAGAGGAGATCTCCGATG
>JBAPYE010000565.1:0-12879 GCA_049284575.1 Desulfobacterales bacterium | reverse complement strand
CTCGGGTGCCATTTGCGCCAGCCGCGGTAGGCCGCCAGCTCGCCCTGCAGCGCGTTGATGATGGTGGTCAAAACGGCCAGGTCATCCACGAAGCCCAGCAGCGGGATGAAGTCGGGAACCAGATCGGTGGGGACGAAAAAATAGATCAGGCCGGCGGCGATCACCCCCAGAGTGATCCCGTCCAGGCGGTAGCGGCCGGCGACGGCATCCCGAAAAAGAGCGTAAAGATCGTTGACCGCCACCCTGACCTTGCCGAAGACCGGTGCGGCCCGCTCCATTTTGCGCTCGAAAGCTCCCTCGTCGTCGAAGGCCTCGAAGTCCCGCCGGCCCGCAAACCGCAGCACCCGGTCGTACGCCTTGCGCCGTCCGGGATCGCCCAGGACGTGATAGGCCTGGTTGAGGACCTTGGTGATCTCCTCGGCCTCGGCCTGCCGCCGGGGGTTTTTGTCCGGGTGAAACTCCTTGAGCTTGCGGCGGTAGGCATGCCGGATCTCCTCCGCGGGGGCTGCGGGATCGACCTCCAGAAACTCGTAATAGGTGGGTGTTTTGTCCATGGCGACGGTTTCCGCTGGGATGGCGCACGGCCGTTGTGGCCGACCGTAGGCGATAAGCGGCGGCCTGTCAACGACCTTCAAGCCGGCAGGGGCTGGAATGTGGGCCGGCCCCTTCCCTGGCCCGCCCGGTGGCGGGATGGCGGCCGACTGCGACCGGCACGATTTGACAAAAAGGCTGCGATCCTTACCACTTCTGAAACCCGGCTGAGACCAAAGCGTGCGGCCGGTTCAAAACCACCTGCGATCAGGGGCGCTGCCGGGCGGGCGCGATGCGCCGTCGGCACCCCCCTGAGGAGGATTCATCCAATGCGCTATAAAGCCCTGTGCCGATCTTGTCTGATCGCCCTGTTGGCCGTGGGGCTCGCCCTGCCCGGGCTCTCCCCGGCCGCCGGTCAACCGGCGGCACCCGTAATCCTCAAGGAAGTGCGCCGCGATCGCTTCGTCGATCGCGTGGAGGCTCTGGGCACCCTGCGCGCCAACGAGAGCGTCGATCTGACCGCGTCGGTGTCCGAAACGGTGACCGACATCCATTTCGAAGACGGTCAACGGGTCGCCCAAGGGGACATCCTGGCGGAGATGACCAGCCGGGAGGAGCACGCCCTCTTGGAGGAGGCTCTCTCCACCGTCACCGAAGCCAAGAGCCAGTATGAGCGCGTGCGCCCCCTGGCCCAGCGCGGCTCGGCTTCCCAATCCCTGCTGGAGCAGCGGCGGCGCGAGTCCGAGACGGCCCGGGCGCGGCTGCAGGCCATCGAGTCCCGGCTGCGGGACCGCCTGGTCATCGCCCCGTTTGACGGTGTCGTGGGCTTGCGCACCATCAGCGTGGGGGCCTTCATCGAGCCGGGGGACCTCATCACCACCCTGGACGACGACCGTGTGATGAAGCTCGACTTCACCGTGCCGGCGATTCACCTGACAACCCTGCGTCCGGGGCTGCCGATCGAAGCCCGGTCGGCCGCTTTTCCCGGGCGCGAGTTCCAGGGCACGGTGGCCAGTATCAACAGCCGCATCGACCCGGTGACGCGGTCAATCACCGGCCGCGCCGTGCTGGAAAACCCGGAGCGGGTGTTGAAGCCGGGGCTGCTGATGAGCCTCGTGCTGCTCAAAAACCCCCGGGATGCCCTGGTCGTTCCGGAAGAGGCCCTGATTCCCAGCGGGCAGCAAAACCACGTCCTGGTGGTGGACCCGGGCGCCGCGCAGCCGGTCGCCCAGCGCCGCCCGGTGACCATCGGCGCCCGCCGCCCGGGGGAGGTGGAAATCCGCGAGGGGCTTGAAGCCGGTGAATTCGTCGTGATCCACGGCACCCTCCGCGTCCGGCCGGGCCAGCCGGTGGCCGTGACGGCCGTGGCCGCAGGCGACGAACCCCTGCAGGACCTGCTGACCCGGGCGCAGGAAAGGACCGAGTGATGCTGCTCTCCGACGTTTCGGTCAAACGCCCGGTGTTCGCCTCGGTCATCTCCCTGCTGCTGGTGATCTTCGGCCTGGTGGCCTTCGGCCGGCTGCCCCTGCGCGAATACCCGGACATCGACCCGCCGGTAGTCTCCATCGACACGCGCTATCCCGGTGCGGCAGCCAATGTCGTTGAAACCCAGATCACCCAGCCGATCGAGGAGCGCATCGCGGGCATCGAGGGCATCGCCGCGGTTTCCTCCAGCAGTGAGGACGGACGGTCCGTGGTGACGGTGGAGTTCACCACCGGCCGGGATGTGGACGGGGCGGCCAACGATATCCGCGACCGGGTCGCGGCCATTCTGGACGACCTGCCCGTAGAGGCCGATGCGCCCGAAATCCAAAAGGTGGATTCCAACGACGACGTGATCATGTGGCTGAACCTGACCAGCGACCGCCTGAGCGTGCCGGAGTTGACCGATTATGCCGAGCGCTACCTGGTGGACTATTTCAGCGTGCTGGACGGCGTCGCCCGGGTGCGGATCGGCGGCGGTCAGCGCTATGCCATGCGAATCTGGCTGGACCGGCAGGCCATGGCGGCCCGCAATATCACGGTGGCCGACGTCGAGGCCGCCCTGCGCGCCGAAAACTCGGAGCTGCCGGCGGGCAGCATCGAATCCCGCCAGCGGCAGTTCACCGTGCGCGTCCAGCGCGCCTTCCGCACCGCCGAGGATTTCGGGCGGCTGGTCATCGCCCGGGGGGACGATGGCCACCTGGTGCGCCTGGGGGACATCGCCCGGGTGGAGCGGGGCACCGAGGAGGACCGCACCTTCTTCCGCGGCAACGGTGTCACCATGGTGGGAATCGGCATCATCAAGCAATCCACGGCCAACACGATCCAGGTGGCGCGCGCCGCCAAGGCGGAAATGCAGCGCCTCAACCCGATCCTGCCCGAGGGCATGACCATCGCCCAGAGCTACGACACGTCGGTTTTTGTGGAAGGCGCCATCCACGAGGTCTACAAAACCCTGGCCGTCGCCATCTTCCTGGTGGTGGTGGTGATCTACCTCTTTCTGGGCAGCGTCCGGGCCACCCTGATTCCGGCCGTGACCGTGCCGGTTTCCATCGTCGCCAGTTTCATCGTGCTCTACGCCCTCGATTTTTCGGTCAACCTGCTGACCCTCCTGGCGCTGGTCCTGGCGATCGGACTGGTGGTGGATGACGCCATCGTGGTCCTGGAGAACATCTTCCGGCGCATGGCCGAAAAAGGCGAATCCCCGCTGGTGGCGGCCTACAGGGGCACCCGCCAGGTGGGCTTTGCGGTGGTCGCCACCTCGCTGGTGCTGATCGCGGTCTTCGTTCCGATCGCGTTTCTGGAGGGCGACGTGGGCCGCCTGTTTTCCGAGTTTGCCCTGACCATGGCGGCGGCGGTGGCCTTTTCCAGCGTCGTGGCCCTCAGCCTCTCCCCGATGCTGGCCTCCAAGATCCTGAAAAGCCCGTCTGCCGGCCCCCCAAGAGGCGTCGCGGCGGGAATCGACGCCCTCTTCCGGTGGACGCGCAGGCGCTACCGCCGGCTGCTCAACCGCACCCTGAAGCACCCCCTGCCGGTTCTGGGGCTCTTTGTCCTGCTGCTGGTGGCAACGGCCTGGCTCTTGCGTCAAATTCCGACCGAATATGCCCCCCAGGAGGACCGGGGCGCATTCTTCGTGATCGTCAACGGACCCGAGGGGGCCTCTTTCGCCTATATGCAAGAGTACATGGACGAAATCGAGCGCCGCCTGATGCCCTTCGTCACCAGCGGCGAGGCCACCCGGCTGCTGGTGCGGGCCCCGCGCACCTTCGCCAACTTCGAGAACTTCAACACCGGGATCGTGATTTTCGTTCTGGAGGACTGGGACCGGCGGCGGTCCGCCTGGGCCATCATGGAGGACGTGCGCGGCCGCCTGGCCGGTCTGCCGGGGGTGCGGGCCTTCCCGGTCATGCGCCAGGGCTTCGGCGCGGCCATCCAGAAACCGCTGCAGTTCGTGATCGGCGGCGGCACCTACGCCGAACTGGCCCAGTGGCGGGATATCCTGCTGGAACGGATCGCGGTGGACAACCCGGGGCTGGTGGGGATCGACTGGGACTACAAGGAGACCAAACCGCAGCTGCAGGTCAGCATCGACTACGACCGCGCCGCCGACCTGGGGGTGACCGTCGGCACCATCGGCCGGACCCTGGAAACACTGCTGGGCTCCCGGCGGCTGACCACCACCATCGATGCCGGCGAGGTCTACGACGTGATCCTGGAGGGCGCGCGCGAGGTCCAGCGCACCCCCACCGATCTGCAGCACATCTTTGTCCGCTCCGACCGCAGCGACGCGCTGATCCCCCTGTCCAACTTCGTGGAAGTGACGGAGTTGGCCGATTCCGGCACCCTCAACCGCTACAACCGGGTGCGCGCCATCACCCTGGAGGCCAACCTGACCGATGGCCTGGCCCTGGGCGAGGCCCTGGCCTATATGGAGAACCTGGCCCGGGAGCACCTGCCGGAAAGGGTCATCATCGACTACAAGGGGCAGTCCCAGGACTACAAGTTCTCGTCGCGCTCGATCCTCTTCGTCTTCCTGCTGGGCATCCTGGTCGTGTTTCTCGTGCTGGCGGCGCAATTTGAAAGCTACATCAACCCCTTTGTGATCATGCTGACGGTGCCCCTGGCCATCGCCGGAGGTCTATTGGGGATTTACATGACCGGCGCCACCTTGAACCTCTACAGCCAGATCGGTCTGATCATGCTGGTGGGTCTGGCGGCCAAAAACGGGATCCTGATCGTCGAGTTCGCCAACCAGCTGCGGGGTCAGCGGATGAGTTTTCACCGCGCCATTCTCACGGCCGCCGAGGTCCGCCTGCGTCCCATCGTCATGACCGGGGTGACCACCGCCGCCGGCGCCGTGCCCCTGATCCTGTCCACCGGCGCCGGGGCCGAAACCCGGATGGTGATCGGCACGGTGGTGCTGGCGGGCGCCCTGTCGGCCACCTTTTTCACCCTCTTCGTGGTGCCGGTGGCCTACGGGCTGCTGTCCCGGCGAAGCCGGATCCCCGGCCAGGTCGCCCGCCGCCTGGAACGCGAGCAGGCGGCGCTGGACCGGGGGCTGGCCAACTAGGTTCCCCCGCCCCCCCGGATGGCCGCCAGAAACCGCTCGCCGTATTTGTCGGCCTTGGATTCGCCCACACCGCTGATCGCCAGCAGGGCCTCGCGGCTGGCCGGGCGGCTGACGGCCATTTCCCGCAGGGTCTTGTCGTGAAATATCACGTAGGCCGGCAGTTCCAGTTCCTGGGCGATCTCCAGGCGCAGGCGGCGCAGGGCCTCATAGAGGTCCGCGGCCGGGCCCTCCAGCGCCGCCGCACCCGGCGCGGCCTTGTCCTCGCGCGGTTTGGCGGCCTTGGGCGGCTTCTTGTCTCTGCGCAGGCGGATCTCCTCTTCGCCCTTTAAAACCGGCCCGCTTTTCTCGCTCAGGCGGTATCCCGTCCTTGCGGACATCTCCACCGTGAGGTAGCCCGCGGCCATCAGCTGCCGAAAGACCGAGCGCCACTCCTGGGCCGAGAGCTCCCGCCCGACCCCGAAGGTCTTGATGCGGTGGTGGCCGAAGCGCCGGATGCGCTCGCTTTCCTCTCCCAGCAGCACCTCCACCAGATAGGCGGCGCCGAAGCGCTGGCCGGTGCGATAGACCGCCGAAAGCGCCTTCTGAGCGGCCACCGTCCCGTCCCAGGTTTCCGGCCCCTCCCGGCAGGTGCCGCAGTTGCCACAGGGCGCGTCGCGGGTTTCGCCAAAATAGCGCAGCAGCACCTGCCGCCGGCAGGCGGTGGTCTCGCAGTAGCCCAGCACGGCTTCCAGTTTGCGCTGCTGCAGGATTTTAAATTGTTCCTCGCCCTCGGAGCGGGCCAGCATCTGGCGCACGGCCACCACGTCAGCCAGCGAATACAGCATCCAGGCGTCGCTGGGCGCACCATCGCGCCCGGCCCGGCCGGTTTCCTGATAATAGGCCTCCATGCTGGTGGGCACGTCAAAGTGCACCACGAAGCGCACATCCGGTCGGTCGATGCCCAGGCCGAAGGCGATCGTGGCGACCACCACGATGGCCTCCTCGCGGGCGAAGCGCTGCTGGCGCGCGGTGCGCTCCCCGGA
This sequence comes from Desulfobacterales bacterium, assembly GCA_049284575.1. Lineage (GTDB taxonomy): Bacteria > Desulfobacterota > Desulfobacteria > Desulfobacterales > JAABRJ01 > JAABRJ01. The sequence continues at coordinate 6,774 of JBAPYE010000565.1, read as the reverse complement.
ACCGAGGCCCGCGTGGTAGGCGACGGCCTTGATGCCCTTGGCCGCCAGCCAGGCCGCCAGGTCGTCCACCCGCTTGCGACTGCGGCAGTAAACGATGCCGGTATCCGCCGGGTGCTCCGACTGGATGAAGCGCAGCACCTGCTGCCGGCCGTTTTCCTTGAGCTGCACGCGGTAGCAGATGTTGGGGCGGTCGAAGCTCGACAGGAACTGGGCGGCCGCCTTCATTTCCAACTTTTCGAGGATGTCCTTGCGGGTGGCGGCGTCGGCGGTGGCCGTCAGCGCAATCCGCGGCACCCCGGCAAAGCGGCGGGTCACGCTAGCGATCTGGAGATACTCCGGCCGGAAATCGTGCCCCCACTGGGACACGCAGTGGGCCTCGTCGATGGCAAAGAGCGCGATCCGAACGCCGGTCAGAAAGCGCTGAAACCGCTCGCTCAACAACCGCTCCGGGGCCACGTAGAGCAGGTCCGTACCGCCGGCCAGGACGCGCGCCGCCACCGCCGCGGCCGCATCCGGGGCCAGGCTGGAATTCAGCAAATCGGCGCGCACCCCGTTTTGGCGCAACCCCACCACCTGGTCCTGCATCAGCGCGATCAATGGCGAGACCACCAGGCCGACGCCTGGGCGCATGATCGATGGAATTTGAAAACAGAGGGATTTGCCGCTGCCAGTGGGCATCAGCACAAAGGCGTCGCCGCCGGCCAGCACCTGTTGGATCACCTCGCGCTGGTGCCGGCGAAACGTGTCGTAGCCGAAAAACTTGTGCAGAACGTCCTGGGGGGTCATGGGGAATCCGGGGTTGGGATGCGTTTTGAGGGGCGATGAGATGAAGGCGGGCACACCCGGGGACCCGGGCAGCGGCCCAACGGTCCGCGCCCGGGCGTGAATGGTCCAGCCGCCTGACACCGGGGGTTTCCCCCGCCGCTAAGGGGCCGCCGGTATGACCAGAACCGGTATCGGGCAGTCGCGCACCACCTTGCGCGAGGTGCCGCCCATCAGGGTTTCCTGCACCAGTCCGTGGCCGCGATTGCCCACCACCAGGAGATCGTAGCCCCCCGCGGCGGCGTGATCCAGAATGCGGTCGGCCGCCTTGCCGGGCTCCACGATGACTTCCTGCAGGATGAAACGGCAGGCCGCTATCTGCCCCCCGGCCTCGGCGCAAAAGTGCTCGATGGCGGCCTTGATCCGGGCGATCAGCGCCGCCTGGTTCTGGCGCCTCAACTCCGAAACATCCCCCAGACCCAAAAACGCGGTCAACAGCAGTTCGGCGTTGGGCGGGAGCTTTTCGATCACGTGCAGCACCGTGACGGCCCCCTCGTAGGCCTCGGCCAGGCTGGCGGCATAGGCCAGGGCGTGGGTGGCGGTTTCGGACAGGTCGGTGGCCACCAGAATCTTTTGGATCCGGGGTTTGCGAACCATTTTCGCTCCTCCCAAGGGCGTTGCGGGCATCGCCGGGCGGGCGGCTTGGTGGCGGGAGGGCGGTGCTGGGGGGTGCGGCTTACGGCACCTCCCTCCGGGCGGCCCTTGCGCCGCATTGAAGATGAAGATAGAGAACCGGCGCGCAGCGTGTCAAGGATAAATGTCGGGGCACGCGGTTTGTAGGGTGGCCGCGCCGCTTGCCGCCGGCACTTACTCCTCGATCAGGGCGGCGAACGAAAACGTGCCCGCGGGGGGGCTGAGCAACCAGTCTTTGATGGCATCGCGGATTACGCGGACCTGGGCCAGCTGCTCCTCAGGAGAGCCCGCCACCTGGGCCGGGTCGGGAAACGGGAAATACCACCGTTTGGCGATCCCGGGGAAGACCGGGCATTGGGATTCGGAGTCGTGGCAGACGGTGATCACGTGCGAGAAGAGCTCCCCGGCCTTGAAGAGTTCAAACACGCTGCGGGGTTTTTTAGCCGCCAGGTCGATCCCCTCCTCCTGCATCACGGCGACCACCAGCGGATGGACTTTTTCGGCCGGCTCGAGGCCTGCGCTGTGCACCTCGAAATGCTGCCCGGCAAATTTTCTGAGATAGGCTTCGGCGATCTGGCTGCGACCGCTGTTGTGCCGGCAGATGAACAAAACGCGGGGTTTTCTGGGCATGAGGGGTTTCCTTTCAATCAGGGTGCCACCGGTCGATCAGCCAGCGCAACGCGGACCGCGCGGAACTACCCCAGTTCGACCGTTTCGTCGCCGGCCATGGCCGCCGGGTCGGGCTGTTCCAGTTGCAGCACCGCACTTCCGGACTTGGGAAATCTTCTACGGCCAAATTGTTAAGATTTGATTAGGCTACCCCACGCGCTTGGAAGATATCGTCCGCAGCGTGCCCGACGTCTCTAATTTTCGGCATTACGGGTTGCAGACCAACGGCTTTATCAGCCCGCTGATCATGCGTGGCGTGGGCAAAAACCGGGTGCTGGTGCTGGTGGACGGCGTGCCCCAGAATGACAATTTCAACAACGGCACCGCCTGGGTGGCCTGGGGACACATTCCCCGCGAAACCATCGAGCGCATCGAAATCGTGCGCGGACCGACCTCGGCCCTCTGCGGCTCCGAGGGCCTGGGCGGCGTGATTCAGATCATCACCAAAAAACCCCAGGCCGAGCGCCAGACATCGGTTCGCGGCGAGGTCGGCAGCAGCCCAGCGGCAGACGGTGAGGTCGCCGCACTTCCCGCCACGTAGGTGACTTGCTTTTGCAGCCGCCTTTAGGTAAGGCGTTCCCTTTCAAGCAGCCCGAAACACCTTCAAGACTCCCGACGAAAGGAAATGCGGCCTAAGATGCGACTTTTTCACTGGTGCTGCCGCATGGCGGCCCTCTGCCTGATCGTGCTCTCACCAGCGCCGGCTTTGGCGGTGCAGCCCGAACACCCCTGGGCCCTGCTCGCCTACGGCGCCATCTACACGGAGGACCGTTTGGATGATATCTTGACCCTGCGCCCTTCCGTGGAGGATTCCTACCTGGTGGCGTTGGCCCTGAACCGGGAGTTCGCCCGCACCCACAGGTTTCTGGGCTGGGAGGGGGAGGGACAGGTGGTCAAGCACTTCGGCGACCAGGACCACTTCGAGTTCAACGCCTTGGTGGTCGCCCGCTGGCACCATTTTCCCTGGGATCGACGGCTGGACACCACCCTGGCGGTGGGTGAGGGGCTCTCCTGGGCCACCGAAACCCCCCAACTCGAGAAGGAAAACCATTCCCAGGCGACCCAATTGCTCAACTACCTGATGTTCGAGCTGACCCTCGCGCCGCCGGGGAGCCGCTGGTACTGGAGCGGCCGCATCCATCACCGTTCGGGCGTCTTCGGCCTTTTCGACGGCGTGCACGGCGCCTCGGACTTCATCGGGATGGGTGTCGGCTACCGCTTCTGAGCACTTTCACGCATCAACCGGCCGCCCCCACGGGCCGGCCGGCTTCGCGGGGCAAGGCTCAGGCGATCCATTTGCGCTGGATGTTCCAAAGGCTGGCGGCGAAGAGCGCGATGCAGAAACCGCCCAGCAGCGCCAGGTCCAGGACGAAGGGCATGGCGTGCCCGCCGTGCACGGCCCCGTGGAGCACGTCGGCCCCGTAGGTCAGTGGCAACGCGTAGGCCAGGGGTTTTAAGAAGACGGGCAGCCTCTCGATCGGGAAGAAGAGACCGCAGAGGAACATCATGGGGAAGCGGAAAAAATTGGAAAAGGTCTGGGCCTCGAACACCTCGCTGACCGCGACCGCGATGAAAAGGCCCAGAAAGGTCGAGGCCACGGCGATCAGCAAGACCGCCGGCACGAACGCGCCCCAGGCCACCGGGGACATGTCCATGAGAAAGGCCGCCATGGCGACCGGCACGAAGGCGTTGGCCACCCCGAAGAGGATCGCCCCGCTGGTCTTGGCCAGCATCAAGAGCTCGAAGGGAATCGGGGCGAGCAGCAGGCGCTCGAAGGAGCGGTTCTTCTTTTCGAAGGTGACCGTCACCGCCAGCATGGAGGTGGTGCCGAACAGGATCGAAACCGCCACAACCCCCGGCAGCAGAGTCGCGATGCTTTCCGCGCCGCTGCCGGAGCGGATGAAGAACATCCCCGTCCAGGCCAGCGGAAAGATCAGGCCCCAGCTGATGTTGGGCGGTTTCAGGTAATAGGTCCGCATGTCCTTGAGCAGGATGTTCCAGAACGCGATCCAGAGCTTCATCCGCCGCCCCCCTTTTTCTCTTTCTCCCGCCGCATGGCATCGGCCTCGATACCGGCAATCCGCACGAAGATGTCCTCCAGGGAGGGCCGCATGCGGCGGGCCTCGCTGACCTCGATCCCCCGCTCTTCGAGAAAACGCACCAGCTCACCGACGCGCACCGGAGCGTCGGCTTCCACCCGCAGAAGGCCTTCACCCGGGACGCTGAAGGTCAGCCCCGGAAAGACCTCGGCGAGCGCGCCGGGGAGATCCTCCGGGGTTTTGGCGCAGGCGATCCGCATCACATGTTTCTCCTGCACCGGCTGCAGCAGGTCCTCGACCGTCGCCATGCGCACGATGCGGCCGTCCACGATAATGGCGATGCGCTCGCAGAGCCGTTCGGCCTCCTCGATGTAGTGGGTGGTGAGAAAGATGGTGGTCCCCTCCCGGTGCAGGTCGGCAATCAGCTGGCGCAGCTGCCGGGCGCTGGCCACGTCGATACCCGTGGTGGGCTCGTCCAGGAAGAGGATCTTGGGCTGGTGGATGATCCCGGCGGCGATGGTCAGCTTGCGCTTCATGCCCTTGGAATAGCCGCCGAACCTGCGGTCCGCGGCCGGTGCGAGACCAAAAGCCGCCAGCAGCTCCCGGGCGCGGGCCTGGCGCGTAACCTTGCCGATCCCGTAGAGCGCAGCACAGAAGCAGAGATTGTCAAAGCCGCTAAGCTCCGGGTAGAGGTTGCTTTCGTCGGACACAACGCCCACCAGATGCTGGGCCGCCCGGGGGTTGCCCGTGCAGTCGATCCCGCCGATGCGGATCGTGCCCGCATCCGGGCGCGCCAGACCGGTCAGCATGTTGATGGTGGTGGTCTTGCCGGCGCCGTTGGGACCCAGGAAACCGAACAGCTCGCCCTGCCTGACGACGAGTGAAATCCCGTCAATCGCCTGGACCTTGCCGAAGCGTTTGGCCAGGTCTTGAATGAAGACGGCTTCGCTCATGGTGCGTCCTCGGATGAGTCCCCCCCGCCCGGAAGTCAGACCGACAGCCGCTTCCAGCGGAGCAGATGGGCGATGAGCATCCCGGCGATAAAGCCGGCCGCCAGGTTGGATGCCAGGGTGATGCCGAGGATCATCATCGCGACGAAGAAATCTTTGCGATCTTCCAGGTCCATGACCGTCAGGGATAGTTGCAGGCCGGCGAAAATCAGCAGGACCCCCAGAATGGCCATCGGCAGCAGGTTGAAAAAGCCGACGATATTGCCCCCCAGAACCACGGCCAGCACCACGAAAATCAGCCCGATGATGACATTGGAGCCCGCCGTGCGCGCGCCGAAGCGGTAATGCGCCGCCAGCCCGCCCGCCCCGTGGCAAAGGGGCATGCCGCCGACAATAAAGCTGAAAAAATTGGCCAGCGCCATGCTCACGCAGACCCTGCGGTTGGTGACCCGGGCCGACCCGTCGGCAAAATAGACTTTGGAAAGATCCGTGTAGGCCAGCACCGCGTTGCCCAGGGTCATCGGTAGTTGGGGCAGGACCAGCACCAGCAGGGCAAACGAGAAATCGGCTGTTGCCGGAATCCCGAAGGGCAGGATCTGCGGCAGATGGAAGGCCAGACCGTCAAACATCAGGCCGCCCCCGGCGGTGAGCGCCAGCCCGACCCCAAAGCCGCCCGCCACGACCATCAGGCCCGCCGGAAAGCGTTTGTTGTCCAGGAGCAGCAGCGTGATCAGGCCGCCGGCAACCCCGATGAGCAGCCCCACCGGCAGTGGCCCGACGTTCTGCAGGCTGAGATGGGGCTCGGCCGCCTGGTGCAGGACCTGGAAGGCCGAGGTGCCGATCACGAATTTGACCCCGCTGGCGGTCAGCAGCGCGCCGGTGGAGAGCTGCACGCCGCGGACGACCGATTGTGGGGTCCAACGGCGGATGACATCGATGGCGCCGGTCACCCCGACGATCAAAAGGAAAACACCCATCAGCAGGGAAGCTGCCAGAATCTGGTTGGGGCTGACGGCGGTGGCGATGGCGTAGGCGCCGATGACCTTCATCGGCTGAACCGGGACCGTGACTCCGAAATAAACCCCCGAGAGGATGTAGAAGACGCCGATGCTCAAGAACAAGCCCAACGGGTTGAGGCCGTTAAAAAGCACCATGGCGATGGCGATGGGCAGCAGCGTGCCCAGATCTCCCAGGGACCCGGCCAGTTCCATGCGGTTGAATTTGTAGCGTTCGGACATAGCCCCTCTTTTAAATCAATCCAGAAAAGACTGGTGCAGCAGCTTGGCGCACAAGGCAAAGAGAATGATGCTGAAGATCAACCGGATGCTCCTGCCCCTGAGACGCGTGCTCATGATCCTGGCCCCGGCCTGGCCCCCGGCGAAAGAGGCCGCGGCGGCGGGCAGGATGAACGCCCAGTTGATCTTCTCCATGGCGGCGTAGCCCAGAAACCCGGTCAGGGAGGAAAAGCAGACGATGAAGGTCGACGAGGCGGCGGCGATTTTGGTGGGCGTCTTCAGTGCGTAAATCAGCAGCGGCACCACAAAGACCCCGCCGCCGATCCCCAGCAGGCCGCCCATGAGGCCGATGCAGGCGCCGATGGCGATGCCGCCTACGACCTTCCGGGCCGGGGACAGGCCGCTGCTTTCCGCGGCGGCCGGCGC
>JBAPYE010000564.1:0-2367 GCA_049284575.1 Desulfobacterales bacterium | reverse complement strand
CGGACGCGCTCGCGCGCTATGGCCGTCTGGCCCTGGGCGATGTGCTGCAGGACGCCATCCGCTACGCCGAAGAGGGGGTGCCGGTGACCGAGGTGATCGCCGGCGAGTGGCGCGAGGCGACGGCGCTGCTGGCCGCTCACGAGAGTTCGGCGCGAACCTTTCTGCCGGCGGGCCGGGCGCCGTGCCCCGGCCAGGTGTTCAAAAACCCGGGTCTGGCGGATAGTCTGCGCAAGATTGCCGCCGGTGGGGCACAAGTGTTCTACGGGGGGGAACTCGGACGGGCGATCGCCGTTTTTTCCGCGCAAAACGGCGGACTTCTCGATCTCGCGGACCTGACCGACCATCGCACCACCTGGGTGGACCCCATTTCGCTCTCCTACCGCGGCACCACCGTCTGCGAGCTGCCCCCCAACGGCCAGGGGGTCACCGCGCTGGAGATCCTGAACATTCTCCAGGGCTACCAACTGGCCGCGCTGGGCCACAACAGCGCCGAATACCTGCACCTGCTGATCGAGGCCGTCAAGATCGCCTTCAGCAACCGGGATCATTTTGTGACCGATCCCGACTTCGCAAACGTGCCGGTCGAGCGCGTGCTCTCCGCCGGCTACGCGCAGCGCTGTCGCCGCAAGATCCGGGCGGATGCGGCCATGGCCCCGCCGCCGCCGGGTTTCGCCTTTGACGCCTCCGAAACGGTTTACCTGGCCGTCATGGACGCCGACGGCAATGCAGCCTCCTTTGTCAGCAGTATTTTCACCCCCTTCGGTTCCGGGATGGTGGTGACCGACACCGGGATCGCGCTTCAGAACCGGGCCAGCGCCTTCTCCCTGGACCCCGCGCACCCCAACCGCCTGGCCCCCGGCAAGCGTCCCCTGCACACCATCATCCCGGGGATGCTGTTCAAGGATGGAAGCTGTGTGATGGCCTTCGGCGTCATGGGCGGAGACATGCAGCCCCAGGGGCATGTGCAGCTGCTCTGCAATCTGATCGACTTCGGCCTGAATCCCCAGGAGGCCGTGGATGCGCCCCGGATTCGGCGCCTGCAGGGCCGCACGGTCTACTGCGAGGAGGGGATCGCCCCGGCGGCCGTTGAACAGCTGGAGCGCCTGGGGCACGTCATCGACCGCAGCGTGACCCCGGTCAACAAAGTCGGCGGGGCCCAGCTGGTGTACCGCAACCCGCAGGACGGCGTCCTGTGGGGGGCTTCCGACCGGCGCAAGGACGGGTGCGCCATCGGGTTTTGACGGCCGGGGCGACCGCGCCCGGTGTCGCTCACGGGGCAATGGCCCGCCATTGGCGGGCGGGGGGCAGAAGATGCCAATCAACGCTCAGAATAGGTCGGACACGGGGGGACAGGGGCTGCGGTCCCACGCGCGCGCTATCTTTCAGGCAGGCCTCGCGGCGGTCAACCCGGAAACCTGCATCCGGCGTGTCTTGCGCCTGGAGGGCGCGGGCCTGCTGGTGGGGGAGCAGACCGTGGTGCTGCCCCGGTCGGGGCGTGTCTTCGTCATCGGTGCGGGCAAGGCCTCGGCGCTCATGGCACGGGCGGTCGAAGAACTTTTGGGGGCGCGGATTACGGGCGGGGTGGTGGTGGTCAAGTACGGCCACGGGGTTGCCTTAAAGCGCGTCCGGATTCGGGAAGCCGCCCACCCGGTGCCCGACGATGCCGGGCGGGAAGGGGCAGGCGCTGTTTTCGACCTGGCCCGGCAGGCCCGCGCCGAAGACCTGATCCTGTGTCTGATTTCAGGCGGCGGCTCGGCGCTCTTGCCGCTGCCGGTGGAGGGCATCGATCTGAAGGACAAACAGGCGGCCACGGAGTTGCTGCTGGCCTCGGGGGCCGGGATCCACGAGATCAACACCATCCGCAAACACCTCTCGCGCATCAAGGGCGGCGGTTTGGCGCGGGCGGCCGCGCCCGCGCGGGTGGTGGCGCTGATCCTCTCCGACGTGGTGGGCGACGACCTGGACGTGATCGCTTCGGGTCCCACCGCAGCGGACCCCACCACCTTCGGCGAGGGCCTGAGGATTCTGAGGCGCTGCGGCCTCCTGGAAAAGGTGCCGCCCGCGGTCCGGCGGCATTTCGAGCGCGGCGCAAGCGGCGAGGCGCTCGAAACCCCCAAGCCGGGGGACCCGGCGTTTGAAAAGGTCCGCAACGTGCTGGTCGGCGGCAACCGCGATGCGCTGCTGGCCGCGGCGAAACAGGCCCGGGCGCTGGGCTACAACACGGTCGTGCTCTCCTCGATGATAGAGGGCGAAGCCCGCGAGGCGGGGCGCTTCATCAGCCGCATCGCGCGCGAGGCCCGGCGCTCCGGCAACCCGGCCCCGCTGCCGGCCTGCATCCTGTGCGGCGGGGAGACCACGGTTACGCTC
>JBAPYE010000563.1:0-4217 GCA_049284575.1 Desulfobacterales bacterium | reverse complement strand
CCTGGCCACCGTCCACGACGCGCGGCCCCGCTGGGGCACCCCCAGCGACCTGCCGGCGGGCGTGGACACCGAGCGGGCCGCCCGGCAAAGCGAGCTGGTCTGCGGCCTGGTCCAGGCCCTCGCCCGGGCGCCGCGCCTGGACAGCGGCGTCGCACCGACGGAGGGCTTCGCCACGGTTTCCGGCCGCGCCAAGCGCCTGCGCCACGGCGAGCTGTTTCCCGACCAGGCCGCTCCGGGGGCCGTTCTGCTGGCGTTTCAGGGGCCGGCCCAGCATCACGCGATCGTCGACGCGCACGGCAACTTCCAGCTCAAGGGCGTGGCCGACAAGCGGCACGTGCTCGACAAGGTGATCATCGAAGGCTATCGCTTCGACCCCGCAACCGGGGAAACGATCTGGGCCATCGACAAGAACCAGACCGGCAAGGAAGCTTACCGGCTGAAAATGCAGCGCCGCAGCATGAAAACCGACCTGGTGATGTTTACCTGCCGCCAGACCACCATCTTCGACCTGCTCGAGCCGCGCAGCTTCCGCCACCTCACCAAGATCCAGGTCCTCGACGGCCGCCGCGAGGCCCTGCCGCTGCGCTACTGGTACAGCCGGATCGACACCCGCAGCTCGGTGATCGCCTCGATCTTCCTGGAGCCGGGCACCCGCATGAAGCTGACCCTCTCGGACACCGTCCTGCGCAACAAGATGCTGCTGCTCAACGCCACCCCGCAGAATCCCGAGGGCACCGGCTTCCCGGTGGATGACACCCCGAGTATCCCCCAGACGGCCTTTCACGTCGCCCGCGACATGTGGACGCTGCTCGTCCCCCGGATCGAGGCCATGGAAAACCACGGCATTCACGACGAACGCATCCGCCAACTCCAGGAGGAGGGTGTGGCCGCCCTGGAGCAGGCCCGCGCCGACCTGGACGGCCGCATCTACGACCGCGCCGCCGCGGCCGCCGCCCGCTCCTGGGCCCTGGCGAGCCGGGTTTACAACCATGTCCAGAAGACCCAGAAGGACGTCCTCTTCGGCGTGCTGTTCTACATTGCCCTGTTCGTCCCCTTTGCCTTCTGCATGGAGCGGCTGCTGTTCTCGTATGCCAACATCCACAAGCGGATCGTGGCCTTCGTGACGATCCTGGCGGTGGTGATCACCGTTATTTTCCAGGTCCACCCGGCCTTTCAGCTGGCCTACAGTCCGCTGGTGGTGATTCTGGCCTTTTTCATCATGGGGCTCTCCCTGGTGGTGACCCTGATCATCTTCTTCCGCTTCGAAAATGAGATGGTGCGCCTCCAGAAGCGCGCCAGCCGCCTTCCGGCCGGCGAGATCAGCCGCTGGAAAGCCTTTGTGGCCGCTTTTTTCCTGGGGGTCAACAACCTTCGCCGGCGGCGGCTGCGCACCGTGCTGACCTGCCTGACCCTGATCATCCTGACCTTCACCATCATGAGCTTCACCTCGGTCAAGACCAACCGTCAGCACTCCCGGATGCTCTACCAGGATCGCACCCTCTACCCGGGGATCCTGATGAAAAACGTCAACTGGCAGGACCTGCCGCCCGAGGCCCTGGGAATCATCGTCAACCAGTTTCAAGACAGCGGGCTGGTGGCGCCGCGGGTCTGGCTGGAAGATGCCGACCGCACCCGAACCCCGCGGATCCCGCTGCGCTTTGGCGACCGGCGCTACGAGGCCCAGGGGATGATCGGGCTGGCCAGCACCGAGCCCGCGGTGACGGGCCTGGACGAGGTGCTGATCGGCGGACGCTGGTTTCGCCAGGACGAGGAAAAGGCCGTCCTGATCTCGGAGCGCATGGCCCGGGAACTGGGAATTGGGACGAGCCCCCCGGCCGGCACCCGGGTGCTGCTCTGGGGGCTGCCCTTCGAGGTCACCGGCGTTTTTTCCGGCGAGCGTTTCCAAGGACGCCCCGACCTGGACGGTGAGATCCTGACCCCGGTCACCTTTCCCAGCGACATCGCCCTGGAGATGACCGAGGTGGAAATGGACGCGCTGGAGTCCGGCGACGAGGTCCGCGAGCTGCAGGGGGCCTACCAGCACATCCCCGCCGACCTGACCGTGATCGTGCCCGCCGGCACCCTCCTGGCCCTCGGCGGCCGCCTGAAAGCCGCCGCCCTGCGCCCCGCTGCCTCCGGGGACCTGCCGGCGCTGGCCGCCCAGATGGCCGATCGCTTCGGGTTGACGCTCTTCAGCGGGGAGCCGGACGGCACCTTCATCTATCACGCCAGCGAAACGATCCGCTACAGCGGGGTGCCCAACATCCTGATCCCGCTGGTGATCTCGGTTTTCATCGTCCTCAACACGATGATCGGCAGCGTCTACGAACGCAAGCGTGAAATCGGGATCTACACCTCGGTGGGGCTGGCGCCCTCCCACGTGGGGTTTCTGTTCGTCGCCGAGGCCATGGCTTTTGCCGTGCTGAGCGTCGTGCTGGGCTATCTGCTGGCCCAGAGCGCCGCCAAGCTCTTTGCTGGAACGGCCCTGTGGGCCGGCATCACGGTAAACTACTCCTCGCTGGCGGGAGTCGCCGCGATGCTGCTGGTGATCCTGGTGGTGCTGGTGTCGGTCATCTACCCGGCGCGGGTGGCCGCCGAGATCGCCATCCCGGACGTCAACCGCTCCTGGCGCCTGCCGGACGTCCACAGCAACACCATCGAGATCACCCTGCCCTTCCTGATGAAATACCACGAGCACCTCAGCATCGGCGGCTTCGTGATCGACCACTTCCGCGGCCATCAGGATGTCTCCCACGGGCTGTTCTCCAGCGGTGAGATCGATTTCGGGTTCGAGGGCCGACCGGCGGCCCCGGACGGGACGACCTGCCTGTTCCTGCGGGCCAAGGTCTGGCTGGCGCCCTTTGACTTCGGCATCATGCAGACGGTCTCGGTGACCTTCTGCCCGTCGGAGGAGCAGCCGGACCTCTACGAGATCCGGCTGCGGCTGGTGCGCCAGACCGGGGAGGCCAACGTCTGGGGCCGGGTGAATCGGGTGTTTGTCAATGACCTGCGCAAGCAGCTGCTGGTCTGGCGATCGCTGCCGGCCGAAACCCAGGAATTTTACCGCCAGCGGCTGCAAACCGCCGGACTCGACGGGGATGCCGCCCTCTCCGGCGGCCGCAACCAGCCCGCCGAGGCTCACTGACCGGCGCAAACCGCAACCTCAGCACGAAGGGCACCCCGAATATGGGTCTTTTATCAACCACAACCGGCGCGACCCTCACATGAGCGCACCGCCCGCACCCGCCATGCCCCCGGCCGAGGAGCCCCCCCGGCCGCAGCCGGCCGTCAGCAGCGGCATCCGCCCCAGAGCCATCCTGATCGGGGTGCTGCTGGCAACGGCGATCTGCGCCCTGACCCCCTTCAACAACGTCTACCGCCAGGCCACGCCGCTGGGGGGCGGCCATTTTCCGCTGGCGCCTTTTTTCATCCTCTTCTGGCTGACGCTGCTGGTGGCCGCCGCCGGCCGGCTGGCAGGCCGCCGGGTATGGCTGAGCGGCCGGGAGCTGCTGGTGGTCTGGATCCTGATGGTCCTGGTCTCCGGCATCGCCTATACCGGTCTGGCGCGCACCTTTTTCATCAACCTGACCGCCCCCTACCACTTCGCCAACGTCGAAAACCGCTGGGAAACGGTGCTGCAGCCGCTGCTGCCGAAAGCGCTCTTCCCCCAGGAGCGGGAGGCGGTGACCACCCTCTACAACGGCCTGGTCGGCGGGCGCCAGATGAGTTGGCCGACGGTCGTGCGCCAGATTCCCTGGCACGCCTGGGCCCTACCGCTGGCCACCTGGGGCGGTTTCATTCTGCTGTGCTACATGGTGATGCTCTGCCTGGTGAACATTCTCAGCCGCCAGGCCTTGGCCAACGAGCGCATGAATTTCCCCCTGCTGCGGGTCCCCCAGCTGATGGAGGATGCGCTGGACGAGGGGCGCCTGGGCAGTTTTCTGACCGACCGCTTCCTGCTCTCCGGCATGCTGCTGCCGGTGGCACTGCACCTGCTAAACGGCCTGCATTTCTACCTGCCGGCGGTGCCCCAACTGCCCACCCTGATCCTGGCCGGCCCCTATTTCCCCAGGACCGGCCTGTTTTCGGGTTTTTACAAACTGAAAATCTATATCTACCCGGCCTTCATCGGCTTCGCCTTTTTAACCTCGCGCCAGATTTCCTTTTCCTTCTGGCTTTTTTTCATCCTGGGCGGGCTGCTGGGCGGACTGCTGGGC
>JBAPYE010000562.1:0-6909 GCA_049284575.1 Desulfobacterales bacterium | reverse complement strand
CTCCACGATCGTCTGCTGCCCGCGGCGCTTGCCGCCCGGGGGGTGGCGGCGCCGTTTGCCGTGCGCGCACCGCCCCATGCCGACCTGGCCTGGTTCGGCCCTTTTGCCGCCTTTTTGATGCTGCCGGCGCTCGGGTGGGCGTTTGTAAAAGGCGCCCGGCGGTTGAAGGCCCTGGCCCTGGCCTTGGGCGCCTATTTTCTGCTGGTGGCCCTCATTGCCGCCTGGATGCCGGGCAATGTCCGCTATTTCACAGTGTTTTTCGTCTGCGCCGGCTGCACGGTCGCCTTCCTGCTGCCCCCCTGGCGCATGACGCACCGCCGGAGCCGATTTCTGCAGCTGACGGCGATCGCTTTGCTGGCCTATGCAACGGCAGCGGTCCTCCAGGGCGCCGGCTTGTTTTGACAACGCCCGTTGGATCGCCTGCCCGTGAACCGTCGGCCGTCGGCAGGGAACGCCTTTTTCACGAAACAGCGGCTCACGCGTCGTGAAAAAGCAGGTAGGGTCCGAGTTTGTCGTAGTGCTCGTCGGTGTTGAATTGTGCGCCCACGATGTCGCCGTTTATTTTGCGCACGGTCACCTCGCGGGAGATGGCGGTTTGAAATTCATCGTCGAGATTGAAACGCATGGAAATCCGCTGCCCGATCCGCAGCGGTGGCGGCCGTCGGCCCTCCTTCTGCCTGAAGCGCAGGCCGCGCTGGGAAATGTCCAACAGGGTGACGGCGGTGCAAGGGGACCTGCCGTCCTGGGTTTCAAACGAATAGGTCCCCGCCAGGTTGACATTTTTTCGGACGAACCGACGGCGCTCCAGCATGACGCTGTTGGGGTGGCCGCACGCGCAGGTCCACTTGAGGTGAATTTTGTGGTCGAGTGGCGCGAACCGGCTGACATCCTTTACCACCTGTTTCCCGCAGGCCTCGCACAGGAAAGGGGCCTGATGGGTGCTGCTGATGAAGACTTTTTTCATCTCGATACCATCCTGCTGAGCACCCTTTTTCCGCGATCCTCAACCCGCGGGAAACCCGCTTGCCCGGCGCAGAGGGGGTGACCGCGGCTAACCGCGCTCGGATAGCGGGGTGTTGGTTAAAAACGTCCGGTTTTCCTTCCGGGGAGTTTTAAACGGACGGCTTGGCCGTTTGCCGCAGCGTTTTACGTGCGTTCAGCCAAAGAGTTCCAATTCCGGCTCCTCGCCAGCATCCAGCTCGGCCCCGGCGGGCAACCGCGGAGGTATATCGGCCAGGGCCTGGATCACCTCTTTTTGTTTCAGGCTGAGATGTTCGAAACTAACCCCGATGCCCTTCGGGTCGCAGCGAATCACTTTGCCCTGAACTTTACAGGCGTGCACCACGCCGGGTGCCGACAGGCTCAGGGTGAGACGTGAGCCCAGCAGCGCGGGCTGCTCGTTTTCCAAATAGGCACCGCCAAGGCTGATATCGCGCAGGAAGCTCTGATAGGTCAAGCGGCTGACGTCGTAATCAACGGCCACCAGACAGTCAAAACGCTCGTGGCGGCGTTTTTCGGGCAGCCGGCTGCCTTTTTCATCATCCAGGCGTCCGGCCTCCAGCAACAGGTTCATGAGAGACTCGTCGAACTCCTGTTCCCTCTCCGGTGGGCTGTAGTCAATATCGATGGTCACATGCTTCCACCCCATAATGGCCAGCGCCGCCGCCTTGCCTGCCAGCGGCCCCAGGGTGGCGGCGATGGGTTCGCCCTCCGAAAGATAAAGGCAGCCGGTCTTTCCCTTGGCGCTGATCTGCAGCGTAGCGGAGCGGCCCTCAAGCTCCATCATCTGCAGGAAAGCCGAAAGGCCGATGCCCTTTACCTGACCGCCGAAATCGATCCGCAGCTCGGTGAACAGGCGCCGGGCCAGTTGCCCGATGTCCTGGGTGTGATCGAAGGTGATGGCGCAGGCGCTTTTGCGGATCCGGCTGCGCAGCATGCTGGAGGCGCGGCTGGTAAAAACAATGACGCGCATCGGCGGCTGATGTCGGGTCGAATGCGTCACGAGTTCCAATACTTCCAGCTCGGGGAGGTTCTGGCCGGTGATGATGACCTCAATGGGCTGCCGCTCGGTCAGCGCGCACGCCGCCTTGGCGTTTTCGGCCGAGCAGACGTTCAAAAATCCGCTCTGGCTTTTCAGCAGGCCCGTAAAGACGCTGCGAGTGAAAGGGTCGCTGTCGACGATCAAAACGTTTTTCATTGCCTGGCAAACCTCTGTGGGGTGGATGTATCGCCCCGGGGGCGATCAGTGGGGGGCTTTTTCATGTTTTTGACGCGGCCGTATGTCAAAATGGCGGTCCCTCAGCGATCCTAATGGCGCACAGCCGCAGGACGAGGCGGCCGACCAGCGCCAACGGCTGCTGCCCGCTGGGCGGAGTGCGGGTTTAAACCCGTTTCATCTTCAAGGATGGTTATCGTCCAGCGGCCCTTAAATTTTAATATCGGAAACGGTTCGATCGGGAGATGCCATCTGTTGCGCCGGCAAATCACCCCGACTTCGGAATTCAAGGTTTGACCCCGATGCGGCTTGACAATCGACCCTGGGTTGGAGGTAAAATCACTTCCAGAAAGCAATTTGCGACCTGTCGTGCCGGGTCCGATCCGCACTGAACCCCTCTCCCGGCATCGGAGCCAATCGACGGGTCATCTATTTCGGAGGAAAGCGGACATGAGGTTAGTCGAGAAAATCCAAAACGTATTTCCAAAGGCCGGCAAAATACCGCAGCGCCTTTTGGAGGATATGCCCTGCGTGCAGACCGGCTATCTCGTGGATGGTGAGATTCGGACCTGGGACGGTCCCCGCCAGGAGGTGCTCTCGCCCGTGCGGGTGGCGGGCGAATCCGGCCCGGAGCCTTTTCGGGTTGGTGAATATCCGCTGCTGACGGAAGCGCAAGCGCTTCAGGCCCTTGATGCGGCGGTTGGCGCCTATGACCATGGGCGGGGTGTGTGGCCGACCCTGACCGTGGCCGAGCGCATCGATCACATGCAGCGCTTCGTTTTTCGAATGATTGAAGAAAAGGACCGGGTCGTGAGATTTCTGATGTGGGAGGTCGGCAAACCGCTTCAGGATTCGGAAAAGGAATTCGACCGCACAGTGCAATACATCAACGACACCCTCGCCGCGCTGAAAGACCTGGATCGCATTTCTTCCCGGTTCACCATCGAGGAGGGCATCATCGGCCAGATTCGGCGTGCCCCCCTGGGGGTCGTGCTCTGCATGGGACCGTTCAATTATCCGCTCAACGAGACCTTGACCACCCTGATACCGGCGCTTGTCATGGGAAACACCGTGATCCTGAAGCCGCCCAAGCACGGCGCGCTGCTTTATGCACCCCTGCTGGCGGCCTTCCGCGATGTTTTCCCGAAAGGCGTCATCAACGTCATTTATGGCGAGGGCCGAAGCGTGATTCCGCCCCTCATGACATCCGGCAAGATCAACGTGCTGGCGCTGATCGGCACCAGCAAAACGGCGAACACCTTAAAAAAACTGCACCCCAGCCCCAATCGGCTTCGCTGCGTGCTGGGGATGGAGGCCAAGAACCCGGCCATTGTGCTGAAAGGCGCCGATCTTGACCTGGCCGTCAAAGAGTGCGTTCTCGGCAGCCTTTCATTTAACGGGCAGCGTTGCACGGCGCTCAAGATCCTGTTTGTGGAGGCCGCTATCGCGGACGCGTTTCTCGAACGCTTTGCCGCGGCCGTCAACGCCCTGCCCTTCGGGATGCCGTGGCGGGAAGGGGTTTTCCTGACACCGGTCGCGGAAAAAGGCAAGACCGATTACCTGCGGGAACTGGTGTCGGACGCTGTCGCCAACGGCGCACGGGTCGTCAATCCTGCCGGGGGGAGCGTTTGCGGCAGCTTCTTTTTTCCCGCCGTACTGTATCCGGTCCGCCCCAACATGCGGGTCTATCATGAAGAGCAGTTCGGGCCGGTGATCCCGGTCCTGCCCTTCGACAGGATCGCTGAACCCATCGCGTATATGATCGATTCGAACTACGGCCAGCAGGTCAGCATTTTCGGCAGCGATCCGGACCAGATCGCGCGATTGATAGACCCGCTGGTAAACCAGGTCTGCCGGGTCAACATCAACAGCCAATGCCAGCGGGGGCCGGACACGTTTCCCTTTACGGGGCGAAAGGATTCCGCAGAAGGGACCCTTTCCGTATCCGACGCCTTGCGGGTTTTTTCCATTCGCACGCTGGTGGCCGCCAAGCAAACGGACCTGAACAAGCAGATCATCACCCGCATCGTGCGGGATCATAAAAGCAAATTCCTGGCGACCGATTTTATTCTGTAGCGAAAGCAACCATGGGGACCCGACATGCACAACAAGGCCGATAGGTCAAATCTCGGCACGGTCGTTTCGGTGCGCGGCAGTGTCGTGGATATGCGCTTTGAAGCGCATTTGCCGCCGATCTACTCGTTGCTGCGCGCCAAGGAAGGGGAAATTGCGATCGAGGTTTTGGCGCAACTCGACGCGCAGAGCGTGCGCGGCATCGCGCTGACGCCGACCCAGGGGCTTGCCCGCGGCATGGCGGTCGAAGACACCGGCGGGCCTTTGAAGACGCCGGTCGGCAAGGGGATTTTAGCGCGGATGTTCGACGTCTTCGGCAACGCCATCGACCGCCAGGCTGCGCCGACGGATGTCGCGTGGCGCTCTGTCCATCACGACCCGCCGGCGTTGGCACGCCGTTCCACCAAGTCCGAGATCTTCGAGACGGGCATCAAGGTCATCGATGTGCTCCTGCCGCTGGAGCGCGGCGGCAAAGCGGGCCTGTTCGGCGGGGCGGGCGTGGGCAAGACCGTGCTGCTCACCGAAATGATCCACAACATGATCGGGCAGCACGAAGGCGTCAGCATTTTTTGCGGTATCGGCGAACGGTGTCGCGAGGGCGAGGAGCTTTACCGTGAGATGAAGGCCGCCGGGGTATTGCCCAACATGGTGATGGTCTTCGGCCAGATGAACGAACCGCCGGGCAGCCGGTTTCGTGTGGGCCACGCCGCGCTGACCATGGCCGAGTATTTCCGGGACGACGAGCACCGCGATGTGTTGCTGCTGGTCGACAATATTTTCCGGTTCATTCAAGCCGGCTCGGAAGTCTCCGGCCTGATGGGGCAGATGCCGTCGCGTCTGGGCTATCAGCCCACCATGGGCACCGAGTTGTCGCGCCTGGAGGAGCGCATCGCCAACACCGACACCGGCGCCATCACCTCGATCCAGGCGGTGTACGTGCCGGCGGACGATTTCACCGATCCGGCGGCGGTGCACACCTTCTCGCATCTTTCCGCATCGATCGTGCTCTCGCGCAAGCGGGCCAGCGAAGGTCTTTACCCGGCCATCGACCCGCTGCAATCCAGCTCCAAGATGGCCACGCCGGGCATCGTCGGGGAGCGGCACTACGGCCTGGCCCAGGAAATTCGGCGCACCCTCGCCCAATACGCGCAGCTCAAGGATATCATCGCCATGCTCGGCCTTGAGCAGCTTTCACCCGAGGACCGCAACGTGGTCGCCCGCGCCAGACGGCTGGAGCGTTTTCTCACCCAGTCCTTTTTCACGACCGAGCAGTTCACCGGCCTGGAGGGAAAACTCGTCAGCCTCGAAGATGCGCTGGACGGCTGTGAGCGAATCCTGCAGGATGAATTCAAAGACTACCCGGAAAGCGCCCTCTACATGATCGGGGCCGTCGATGACGTGATCCGGAAGGCCAAACCCGGCCCGCCTGAAGCTGAAACCAAAGCGGAGCCCAAAACCGAGGCCGGGGATGAACCGGAGCCCGCGCCGGAACCGGGGGTCGATCGTGCAGCAGCCGACACGCATGCATCTTAGGATTCTCCTGCCGTTTGGGGTCTTTGCCGAGAAAAGCGGCGTTGTGCGGATCGTTGCCGAGACCCGTCAGGGCGCCTTCGGGCTCCTGCCCCGCCGGCTGGACTGCGTCGCGGCGCTCGCGCCCGGGATTCTCACCTACGAAGACAACGCCGAGGGTGAGGTTTACGTGGCCATCGATGAGGGGGTGCTGGTCAAAACCGGTTTGAATGTGCTGGTCTCCGTGCGCAACGCCATCGGCGGAACGGATCTCGGCCGGCTGCGCGCGGCGGTGGAGCGGGAGTTTCTGAACGTAAACGAACGGGAGCGGGACGTCCGTGTGGCGATGGCCAAAATGGAGAGCGGTTTCTTGCGCCGTTTGACGGAGTTTCAGCATGAGTGAAAAATCGGAAAACACGCGTGCAAAAGACCGAAGCGCGTTAAGTCGGGAGGTCGGCGCCAAGGCGGCGCGCAAGCTCCGTGCACAACGTCACGTCTCGCGAACCGTCTGGTTCGGATTCGGCATGATGGGGCTGATCGGCTGGTCGGTTGCCATTCCGACGCTGCTCGGTGCGGCGCTGGGCATCTGGCTGGACAATCGCTATCCGGGAGGCCGCTCCTGGACCCTGGCGCTGCTGGTTGCCGGACTGGTGGTCGGCTGTTGGAATGCCTGGCACTGGGTGGCCAAGGAAGACAAGGCCATGCGGGAGGAGCAGGAGAATAATGATGAGTGAAATTCTGAATTTGGTGGCGGCTTTGGCCTCGGGCGTCTTGCTCGGTGCAATTTTCTTTGGCGGCTTGTGGTGGACGGTTCGCAAGGGCGTTATGTCCAAACGGCCGGCCCTGTGGTTCTGCGGCAGCCTGTTGCTGCGAACCGGCATGGTTCTGGCCGGCTTCTACTTTGTCACCGGCGGTCATTGGCAGCGGTTGCTGGCGTGTCTGCTGGGATTTGTGATCGCACGGCGCATCGGGACGCGGCTGAGCGGTTCACCGGGCAAAGGCCTCGAAGCCTCGGCAAAGGAGGCCGGCCATGCGGCTTAGCCCCGACGAGATCGTCTTCTGGCAATACGGGTTTCTCAAACTCAACGCCACCATTGTGTTCACCTGGGGAT
>JBAPYE010000561.1:0-2535 GCA_049284575.1 Desulfobacterales bacterium | reverse complement strand
CACCGAGTTTGTGGCGTTCCAGAAGCGTTTCGACGACTTCAAGGCCCTCAACTGCGAGTTGATCGGGCTGTCCATCGATCAGGTCTTCTCCCACATCAAATGGGTGGACTGGATCAAGGAAGCACTGGACGTCGAGATCCAGTTTCCGATCATCGCCGACGACATGGGGCTCGTGGCTCAGAAGATGGGCATGATCCACCCGGGCAAGGGGTCCAACACGGTGCGCGCGGTCTTCATTGTCGACGACAAGGGCATTATCCGGATCATCTTCTACTACCCCCAGGAACTCGGCCGCAACATGGATGAACTCCTGCGCGCCGTCAAAGGCATGCAGACCTCGGACGCCAACGGCGTGGCCATTCCGGCCGGCTGGCCCGACAACGAGCTGATCGGCGAGGGTGTCATCATCCCGCCGGCCAAGGACATCAAGACGGCCCGGGAGCGGGAGAAGCAGTACGAGAACTTCGACTGGTGGTTCTGCCACAAGAAACTGTAATTAACCCCGCCCCCCCGGGGTGCGCGGCGGCGGACACTCCCCCCGCGCGCCGTCCGCTGCCATCATTGCTACAGAATGGGGGCCGGTCCGGGGCCGGCCCCCATTTCCGCGATCCGCCGGCTGGCCGCGCAGATCGTCTCAAGAGGAGCATGCCATGTATTTCAATCAAATTGCGGTACCCGGTTTGGGGTGCCTGTCGTATGTCATCGGCTGCCCGAAGGCCAAGGCCATGGCCGTCGTCGACCCCAAACGGGACATCCAGGACTACCTGAACATCGCCCGCGAGGAGGGGATGCAGGTCACCCATGTTTTCAACACCCATGTCCACGCCGACCACGTCAGCGGGGACCAGGAGCTGCGCTACGCCACCGGCGCGGACATCTACATCCACGAGAGCGCGCCGGTGCAGTACCGCCACAAGGACATCCAGGAGGGGGACGTCTTCGAGATCGGTGCCGCCAAAATCGAGGTGCTGCACACACCGGGGCACACCCCCAATGCCGTTTCGCTGCTGGTCACCGATCGGGCGCGCTCCGAGGAGCCCCAGATGATCTTGACGGGCGACCTGCTCTTCGTGGGGGATATCGGGCGACCGGATCTGCCCGGCGATGAAATTCTCGACGAGCAGGTGCAGAACCTCTACAACAGCCTCTACGTGAAGTTTAAGCACTTCCCCGATCACCTGGAAGTCTTTCCGGCCCACGGTGAGGGGTCGCTGTGCGGACGGGGGATGAGCGCCAAGAAGAGTTCGACCCTGGGCTACGAGCGCCGGGCGAACCCGATGCTGCGCTTTCCCGATTTCGAATCCTTCAAGGCCGAAGTCATGTCGGTTTTTCCGGTAAGGCCTAAAAGCTTCTCCCACATCATCCAGACCAACCTTAAAGGCGCGGGCACCCTGGACGTCTGTCCGATGGACAAACGTCTGACCCCCAAGCAGTTCGAGCAGATGATGGCCGACGGCGCCACGGTGATCGATGTCCGCGACGCCGCCGCCTTCGGTGGGTTTCACATCCCCGGCAGCATCAACATCGGCTTCGAGAAGCAGCTGGCCAACTGGGTCGGGATGGTCGTGGATCCTGCCTCCGAGATCGTTCTGGTGGTGGCCGACCAGGAGGACTACGACCGGATGGTGACCGAGCTTCACCGGATCGGCTACGATCTCATCTTCGGCTACCTCTCCGGCGGTATCATGGCCTGGCTGATGAGCGGCAGGGCCGTGGAACAACTCGAACAGACCGCCCCACAGCAGCTTTCGGCGCGTTTGTCCGAAAACGGCCTGCGGGTCATCGACGTGCGCACGCCTTCCGAATGGCAGAGCGGGCACATCGCCCAGGCGGAGCACTTTCCCCTGACCCGGATTCTGGAGGGCCAATACCCGCAGGGCCCCAAAGACCAAGAGCTGGTTGTGCACTGCGGCAGCGGCTACCGGTCCAATATCGCCGCCAGCCTCCTGCGCCAGGCCGGTTTTTCCAGGGTCAAATCCTTGGCCGGCGGCGCATTTGCCTGGTCCAATGCGGGATTTGCGCTTGTACCCTGATGCCGCGGTCGAAGGCGCTGCCCACCCGTGGCGGGGTGACCCCAAAAGCCGCCGGGCCGAGGGGCATCACACCAATCCGGCGGGCTGCGCCATCCGACCGCCGCCCCCCGAACCAGAGGGCAGGGAACGGTTTTAGACCGCGATCTATAAAGTGGTTTGGCTGTTTGTTGCAGGCCTGATAGTCTACGGTTTCTGCAACATCTCCTACGATTGCTTTACGGGGCATCCCTTGAATCAGGGGGTGAGTCGTTTTTTGGCCGGGAACTTGCTGCTGCTGCTGGTATTTGCCGGCCGCGGCGCTATCGTTTTTTGGGGAAACGCGGATGATCCCCCAGGGGTCTCCTACTTTGCCGCCACCCTGAGTAAACTGTTGAAGGTGCCGAAACAATCCGGGCGAAGCTCGGGGTTGCGAGGATCGGTCAGCCACTCGCTGTCCACCACGAATTTGTACTCGTAATCGCCGGGCGGCAGCATCACGATCTTCTGCCACAGACCGGGATCG
>JBAPYE010000560.1:0-3111 GCA_049284575.1 Desulfobacterales bacterium | reverse complement strand
CCGCCACCTCTTTTTCCAGGTCGCCCAGCTTTTGATTGGCCTTGGCGGCCGCTTTTTTGACCATCGCCAGGGCTTTGACGAAGTTGGGGAAGTGCGACAGCGGGATGCCGGTGATATCATAGTTCTCAAGGGCCCTGAGAGTCTGGACACCAAAGTAAGCATCGGCCGGCACCTCCCGCTCACCGAGCAGATCGTGTTCCAAGCGCTGTTTGCCCCCGGCCGGCGCCGCTATCGCTGCCCCCCGGTATCCAAAACTCGCATACTTCAACCGGTAGGCCATGACCCGGGCGACCTGGGATAGGATTTTGCCCGCCATTTCCGGGTTCTGTTTCAGGATCTCTTCGACCGCCTGGCGCTCCAGCGCCAAGACGCGGCTGTCCACCACGGCCCGGCAGGTATTGGTATGCTCGTCTTCATCCAGCATGGCGCCTTCGCCCACAAAGTTGCCCTCACCGATCCGCGCCACCGTTCTTTGAACATCCCCGATTCCCCTCAGGATTTCCACCTCCCCCGCCTGGATGACGAACATTTCCGTGCGTGTTGTGCCGGCGTGAAAGAGGTAAGCTCCCAACGGATAGGTTCTGCGGGTGACTTTCTGCGCCAGCAGATCCAGTTCGACTTCCGACAAGTCCTTGAACAAGACGATGTTTTTTAAAATGGATGCTGATTCTGGCATGGGTCCCCCTTTTCGGTATGTGACAGGTTCTCTCGGATGTGCAAACTCCCCGGCTGGGCGGTTTCCGCAACCCCGGTCGCACGACGTTTGGGGCATTCGGGGTGGCGGCAGAGGGTTTCCAACCGCCGGACCATGGCGCTTTTTTTTCGGCACCCCAATGTTTCAGCTTAGCCCGAGCTCTCGGCGGCCGCTGTTTGGGGGGTCTCCTTTTCCCAGTAAGTTGAATCCAATTCCCCTTCGCTCTTCGCCACGGCGCAGGTGACCGCGAGGTCCCCGGTGACATTGACGGCGGTTCGCCCCATGTCCAGGAGCGCATCGATGCCGAAAATCATGGCATAGGCCATGGCCACCGATGTTCCCGGCTCGACCTTCAAGCCGACTGAATTGAGCACCATCAGCAGCATAATGGCGCCGGCCCCGGGCACGCCGGCGGTGCCGATGGAGGCCAGCACGGCCGTCATGATGACCGTCATCTGCTGGCTGATGGTCAACGGAGAGCCGATGGCAAAACCGACGAAAATGGCGCAGACGCCTTGGTAAATGGCCGTGCCGTCCATATTGATGGTGGCGCCCAGCGGCAGGGTGAATGAAAAAACCCCTTTGGAGACACCCATCTCGTTTTGAGCGACATCCAGGCTCACCGGCAGCGTGCCGCCGCTGCTGCGCGTCACGAAGGCTGTAATCGTGGCTTCTTTGGCTTTTGCAAAAAACAGTCTGGGGCTGACACGAAAGATCGCCAGCAAGGCGCCGTAGATCAGCAGGTAATGAAGGGCAAAGGCAACATAGACAGCCAATGTCACCATGCCCAGGGGGCCGAAGGCTTCCGCCCCCTGTTTGCCGAAGACAACCGCGATCAGAGCGAATACGCCGATGGGCGCATACTGCAAGATCCAGTGAACCACCTTGTACATGATCTCGCCGCAACCCTCAAAAAACCTGAACACGGTATTTGCGGCCTCCCGGACGCGCTCCTCCCCGCTTTCGCGAAGAAACGCCAGGCCGATTCCAAAGATGATACAAAAGAAAATCGTCGGCAGAATTTCCCCGGTCGCAAAGGCACTGAAGGGGTTCACCGGAACTACGTTGATCAGCGTGTCCAGCAGGGAAGGTTGCGTCAGTTCCTCGCCGAACGCACTGGCTGTCCCGGCAAGCTGCAGCCCTTTACCCGGCTGGAAGATATTGCCCATGATCAACCCTAAAGCCACCGCAAAGGCCGTGGTGATCGTGTAAATCACCAGCGCTTTGACGCCCACCCGCCCCAGTCGTGCGGGATGGATACTGGCCGCCCCGACAATTAGGGTGAACATCACCACCGGCATCACGATCATCTTGAGCAAGCGGACGAAGATGTCGCCGAAGGGGCTCACCCAGACGATGCCCGGTCCGAACACCAGACCGGCGATCGCCCCCAGGATCAAGCCCAAGAGAATGCGGACCAGCAGGTTTATCCTGAAGTACCATCCCAGCCACTTCATAAGCTCCCTCCTGTTCACCTTATGGATGTGGAATGTGGTTAAACCCGCGCCGCACCTCAAGCGGCCAAACGGCAAATGGACCAATCACGGCACCGGTTGGCCGCATAAACGGAGGAGAATTCCCGGCCGGCACGTGCAGCGCGTGTAGGCTATCCGCCTGGTGCCGTCAATGGCCGACCGTTGTCGCTTGGCCCCAACCGAAGCAGAAAGGGGACGGCCCCGCGGGCCCAGGTGTCCGGGGCCGGGTAACTGGCGGCGGAGGGCCCGAAGCAGCCGCGGAGCATTTCAGTGTCGATGATGCCCGGGTTCAGGGGGATGGCGGCCAGACCCGCCGGGAGTTCCTTGGCCAGCGCCTGGGTCAGGCCCTCGATGGCCCACTTGGTGGCGCAATAGGGTGCCACCCCGGCATCGGTGGCGCGGCCCCAGCCGGAGCTGAAATTGATCACCTCACCGGTGCCACGCCGGATCATGGGCGGCAGGAAATGGCGGATCACGTTCACGACCCCCTTGAGGTTGACATCGACGACTTGGGAGAACTCCTCGACGGGTACCTCCCACAATGGGGCGCCCCGGTTGATCAGGGCGGCGTTGTTGAGCAAAAGGTCGGGGGCGCCGCCGGCCTGGATCACCCGCTTGGCCCAAACTCCCACTTCAACGTCGTCGGCCACATCCACCCGCTGG
Source organism: Desulfobacterales bacterium (assembly GCA_049284575.1). Classification (GTDB taxonomy): domain Bacteria; phylum Desulfobacterota; class Desulfobacteria; order Desulfobacterales; family JAABRJ01; genus JAABRJ01. The sequence continues at coordinate 279 of JBAPYE010000560.1, read as the reverse complement.
AAGGTGTTGGGCCCGCCAAACTCGGTCCGCAATTCGAGGATCCGCTGCACTGTTCGGCCGCACCCGGCCACGATGTGCCCCTGCCGGATGAACTCGGCTGCCAAGGCACGGCCCAAACCGCGCGTCGCACCCGTGATGACCACGCGCTTGCTTTTGTTTGCTTTCATATCTAAGGGTGGGCCGGGCTGCGGACCCAAATTTTTGTATCTGATCACAGGGTATCGGCAAAAAACGAGCAGCCGACCGCATTTTCTGCTGGACATTGCCGCACAATTCGAG
>JBAPYE010000559.1:0-1698 GCA_049284575.1 Desulfobacterales bacterium | reverse complement strand
CCCGCAAGACGCCGCTTCACCCCCGCGCCCTCTTTTTCTGGGCATGCCCGACGAGCAATTCGACCATCAGAACGGCCTGATCACCAAAGCCGAGGTGCGGGTTCTGGCCCTCTCGCGCCTGCAGCTGCGGCCGAGCGACACCCTCTGGGATCTGGGGGCCGGCAGCGGTTCGCTGGCGGTCGAGGCCGCGGTATTCATCCGCAGCGGCCTGATTTTCGCCGTTGAGCAAAACCCCGAGCGCATTCAACAGATCCGGCGGAATGCCGCCCGATTCGGGGTTTCCAACCTGTCCGCGGTCCAGGCGGTGCTGCCCGAGGGTCTGGAGCCCCTGCCCGATCCGGACCGCATCTTTATCGGCGGCGGCGGCCGAAACCTGGGGGCCATCATCCGCCAGGCCGCAAGCCGCCTGAAGCCCGGCGGACGGATGGTGGTCAACACGGTCCTGCTGGACACCATCCAGTCGGCGGTGGCCGCTATGCAGCAGCTGGGGTGGGAAGCCGATCTGGTCCAGGCCCAGATCAGCCGGTCCCAAAGAATGCCGTGGAGCCTGCGCATGACGGCCCACAACCCCGTCTGGATCGTCAGCGGTGCCAAACCCTGAGCGCTTCAGAGCCCGGCAAGCAGCCGGCGATGCTTTAGCCGGATTCGGCCCAGCCGAACCGAGAGGAGCAGGAGACCCCATGCAATACCCCGTTGTTTTTTGCGGCGCCGGCCCCGGCGACCCCGATCTGATCACCGTCAAGGGCCAGCGGGCCCTGGCCGAGGCCGACGTGGTGATCTACGCCGGATCGCTGGTGCCCCGGGCCGTGCTCAAGTGGACCCGCCCCGGCACCACCCTGCGCAACAGCGCCTCCCTGCACCTGCAGGACATCGTCGGCGAGATGGCGGCGGCCTACCAGGCCAATAAACGCGTGGTTCGCCTGCACACCGGGGACCCCAGCCTCTACGGCGCCATTTTCGAGCAGATGGCCGAACTCGACCGGCGCGCGATCCCCTACAGCGTGATCCCCGGGGTAACGGCCGCCTTTGCGGCCGCAGCCGCGATGGGGATCGAGTACACCCTGCCGGAAGTTTCCCAGACCCTGATCCTGACCCGCATGGCCGGCCGCACGCCCGTACCCCAACAAGAGGCCCTGGAAGCCCTGGCGGCCCACCAGGCCTCGATGGTCATCTATTTGAGCATCAGCCTGATCGACCAGGTGGCCGAAATCCTTGCCAAGGCCTACGGGCCGAAGGCTCCCTGCGCGCTGGCGTTCAAGGTCAGCCAGCCCGAGGAGAAAATCCGCTTGACCCGCATAGAGCGCCTTCCAGAGCTGGCCAAACAAGAGGGAATCGACCACCAGGCCCTGATCATCGTGGGCAAGGTCCTGGGCATGCGTCCCGCGGAACTGCAGTACACCTCCAAACTCTACGCCGCCGATTTCAGCCACGCATTTCGCCAGGCAGAGCGCAGTGATGATCCTTGAATTGGCGCGGAAAAAGCGCGTGACCCGCGCCAGCCGCAACTCCAGGACCTTTTCGGGCCCCGGCGGCCTTCTACGCCGCAAGGCCCCCGACCCGGCGCCATGAACCCGTCCGCCCGTCAAAACCTGCTCGCCGTCTGGGCGATCACCCCCAACGGCGCCGAAATCGCGCTCAGCCTGGCGCGCCATCTGCCCGGATGCGACCTTTGCCTGGCGGCCGGCCTCACCCGCGCCC
>JBAPYE010000558.1:0-5848 GCA_049284575.1 Desulfobacterales bacterium | reverse complement strand
GGTTTTTCCCTAAAAACCATCCCGGAGGGTCTGCTGTTTTGGGCGGGGTTCTCACGGCAAAGCCGTTTTTTGCGCCAGATAGACCACATGCCGGAATCCCCCCCGGCCGGGGCGTGCGATCGTGACCTCAAAGCCGTCTGCCTGCAGGCGGCTTTTAAACCCGGGATCGAAATTTTCACCCCACACGGCAAAAACCCCGCCCGGTCCGAGGGCGGCGCGTACCCCGGCGATGGCCCCGGCGCCGTAAAGCGGGTCGTCACGGCCGTGGGCGTGGGCATAAGGGCCGGTGTAAAGATCGAGAACAACGGCGTCCAAGGCCGCCTGCCTGGCGGCGGCCCTGCGGATCAGGTCGGCGGCATCGGTAATTTCAACCGTCACCCGGGGGTCGTCGATGGCCGAATCGGTCAGCGCGGCCAGCGGTCCCCGGCACCACGTCAGAACGACGGGGTTCAACTCGGCGACGCGCACCCGGCCCACGGCCGGCAAGTGATCGAGGACCGCCTTGAGCGTGAAACCCATGCCCAAACCGCCCAGCAGGACCCGGGGCAGCAGGTGGCGTTGCAGGTGGCGGCAAGCCATGCGGCCCAAGGCGATTTCGGATCTTTGGGCCGTGCTGTTCATCAGCACGCGCCCGTCCACGGTGATCAGAAAGTCGCGGGGGCCGCGCTGCCTAAGTTCCAGTACGCCTTCCGGGGTGTCGATGCGGTCAAGGCGTTTCCAGGGGAGCGCCATGGGATACCTCGCTGGGGAAAAAGACCCACTAGCGCTTTAGACGAAAGCGCCGCCGGCGTCAATCTCAAGAACTCCCCTATGGTTTTTTATAAAGCGCCGGGCCGGTGCGGGCCGCCCCGCCGAAAAATCCGCCGGCGGGAAATTCTCGGCCGAGTCGCTTGACTTTGACTTAAAAAGGGTTTAAAAATTTTGATGTAAGTGGCCCGCCGAATGAGCGGGCCGGATCCATTGGGGCTGCGATTTCATAAAACCGCAAAACCGGTCGGGTCCAGCTGCCCACCAGGCCGTCATCAATCAGATACTCTTCAAGGGCATTCCGGGCAACCGGGAATGCCCTTCGTGTTAAACGGGATCAACACCCGCACCCGCTTTTCAGAGGGGCTGAAAGGGGGGATCGAAACGCGCCACCCGATTCTCGGGCGTTTGCCCGAGGGCGCTATTCGGATGGCCACATAACCTTTATTGAGCGGCGAGACCGCCGCAGCATGTGACCCAAAGGATTGAAATTATGTATTTCGAAGCTATTTTCGAGCCGTCAGGAGCCATGGATTATGACCCCGAGGCCAAGGATCTGGCCGGAGAAAAAATTGCCATCCAGGAAGGCTGGATCATCAAGGAAGGCCCCTTCAAGGGACAGCTGTGTTTCTACATTCCCAATTCCACGATCGGCTGGATTCCTAAAAGCGATTTGAAGGAATTAAAGCCGGTGCCCTTTGTCCGCTGGAAGGAAATCCACAAGCAATCCGGTTACGGCAGCTGATGCTTCCGGCTGTGCCCCGCCCCGGGGCGCAGCCCGTTTGGTCCCATCCGGCGCAGGGGGTCCCTCCCCGATACGCATGCCCCATATGCCCCTTTACCGCCCCGGCGGGTTGCCTTGATGCGGCCCTCGAACCGGCTCTCACGGCCTCATCGTCGGAATCGCGGTTGAAAAATCCGCATTTGTGTGTTTAACAGGCCTATTGGCTCAAGGGCGACCCCCGTCTTCAGGCGGTCGATCGACACGGTCCGCTTTTCGGTCGTCTTAACGGCTCCCGCCGCTCCCTTGCACCCGTCACCTTACCCCCATTCACAAGGAGGAGACATGAAACGCATTGCCATCGTTTTGGTTGCCGCAGTCTGCATGGCCGTCCTGCCCGGCACGGCCTTCGCGGAAAAAATCACCGTCGCCACCGACACCAACTTTCCGCCCTTCGAGTTCAAGGACAAATCCGGTCAGCACACCGGTTTTGACGTCGAACTCTGGGATGCCATCGCCAAGGTGATCGGCCTGGAATACGAGCTGCAGCCGATGGATTTCAACGGCATCATCCCGGGGCTGCAGACCAGCCAGCTGGATGTCGGGATTGCCGGCATGACCATCAAGCCCGAGCGCGCCGAAGTGGTGGATTTTTCGGACCCCTACTATGACGCCGGCCTGCTGATCCTGGTCAAGAACGACAACGCCGACATCAACGCCATCGAGGACCTCAAGGGCAAGGTGGTGTCCACCAAACTGGGTACCACCAGCGAAGACTTCGCCAAGAAAAATGCCGCCGCCAAGGAGGTCAAGCTCTTCCCCAACAACGATGCGATGTTTCTGGAGCTGATGAGCGGGGGGGCCGATGCCGTGATTTTCGACTCCCCGGTCATTGCCGAATTCATGCGCACCGCCGGTGCGGGGCTGGTCAAGGTGGTGGGGCCGCTATACATGGGGCAGTCCTACGGCATCGCCTTTCCCAAGGGCAGCGCGCTGGTGCCCGAGGTCAATGCCGCGTTGAAGCAGCTGCGCGAAGACGGCACTTACAACGCGCTCTATCGCAAGTGGTTTAACACCGATCCGAAATAATCCCCCGGGTTTTCCGACCGGCATCGGTTTTTGGGGCAGGGGCGGCTTCGGCTGCCCCTGTCTGGTAGAGGGGCCTGCCGCCGCCCGCAAAAGAGAAACGGGGGGATTGCCATGGGGTTCAAATTTCAATGGGGCGTTGTGCTGGAGACCTTCCCGCTGCTGCTCTCCGGCGTAAAGCTGACGATCATCATCACCATCGGCGGGCTGCTGTTCGGGTTTGTGCTGGGGGTGGCCACCGGGCTGATGAAGCTTTCCCGCAGCCTGCCGGTGCGCAAGCTCGCCGGGGCCTATGTCGAAGCCGTTCGCGGCACGCCGCTGATCGTGCAGGTCATGTTTCTCTATTTCGGCGTGCCCATGGCGGTGGGCCTGCGCATTCGTCCGATAACCGCCGGCATCATCGCCATCGCGGTCAACTCGGGGGCCTACATCGCCGAGATCGTGCGCGGCGCGGTGCAGTCCATCGACCCGGGGCAAATCGAGGCCGGACGTTCCATCGGGCTGACCCGCACCCAGACCATGCGCTACATCGTCTGGCCCCAGGCGTTCCGTCGCATGATCCCGCCGCTGGGCAACCAGTTCATCATCAGCCTCAAGGACACCTCGCTTCTGGTGGTGATCGGCGTGGCCGAACTCACCCGGGTGGGGCAGGAAATCATCGCGGTCAACTTCCGGGCGTTCGAGGTCTGGCTCACCGTGGGGATCGTCTACCTGATGATGACCCTGACCATCGCCCGCTTGTTGCGCATGGCCGAAGATCGGCTGGCGCAGCGCGGCCAACGCTAGCCACCGCAGGGGCGCGGTCGGCATCGTCACCCGGAGACGGATATGATCAGAATCGAAAACCTGCACAAACGTTTCGGCGATCTCGAGGTCATTCGGGGCATCGACCTGCACGTCAGACCGGGCGAGGTGGTGTGCATCATCGGGCCCTCGGGGTCCGGCAAATCCACCGTCCTGCGCTGCATCAACCGCCTCGAGGAGATCACCGCGGGGCGCATCGTCGTCGACGGCAGCGACATCACCGACCCCAAGACCAACATCAACCAGGTGCGCGCCGAGGCCGGCATGGTCTTCCAGCAGTTCAATCTCTTTCCCCACATGACGGTGCTGCAGAACGTGACCCTGGGCCCCGTCAAGGTCCGTGGGATGAAGCGGGCCGCTGCCGACACGCTTGGCCGCGAACTGTTGGCCAAGGTCGGCCTGGCGGAGAAAACCGGCAACTACCCGGACCAGCTGTCCGGCGGCCAGAAACAGCGCGTCGCGATTGCCCGCTCGCTGGCGCTGCAGCCCAAGGTCATGCTGTTTGACGAGCCGACATCGGCGCTGGACCCCGAACTGGTCGGGGAGGTGCTGGAGGTCATGAAGCGCCTTGCCGCCGAAGGCATGACCATGGTGGTGGTGACCCACGAGATGGGGTTTGCCCGGGAGGTGGCCGATCGGGTGATTTTTATCGACCAGGGTGTCATCCAGGAAGAGGGCCCGCCCAAAGCCTTTTTCTCCAACCCCCGAAACCCCCGCCTGAAGGATTTCCTCGGCAAGGTGGTGGCAAACCTCTGAGCGCATCCGCCGTCAATCCTGGCTGGCGACGGCCTCGATCTCCACCCGCGCGCCCTTGGGCAGGGCCATCACCTGGACGGTGGCGCGCGCCGGCGGCAGCTGGGTGAAATAGCCGCCGTAAACCGCGTTCACCTTGGCGAAATCCGCCATGTCCGTGAGAAAGATCGTGGTCTTGACGACATCCTCGAAGGTCATCTGGCAGGCGGCCAGGACGGCCTTCAGATTTTCCATCACCCGTTCGGTCTGATCCTCGATGGACCCGGCCACCAGCTCGCCGGTGGCCGGGTCGAGGGGAATCTGGCCGGAGAGAAACACCAGTTTGCAGGCTTTCACGGCCTGGGAATAGGGCCCGATGGCTTGGGGCGCCTGGTCGGTGGATATGATCTCTTTGGTCATGGGTCCGCCTCCTTGGGTTGGGGAATTGATCGCTCTTGAATGTTCAATCGACAAGCGGGGTACTGTCAAGCGAAAAAGACGGCGGGAAGGCGCCCATCGGCCGGGGGCCTTTGCGGCCCTCTGGCGCAGCGCGCCAGGGGTTTCTTTTTCCCCCGGCTTGAAAGACTGTGATCGGTGCGAATCTTATTTCTTTAGCCTGCGACCGACAGCCTCTACCCTGCTGTACGGAGCGGGTCCCAAGAGAGAGGAGGTTCAGCAATGACGACATCCAAAAGTACTTACACCTACCGAGGGGGCCGGCGCGTGGCGCTGGTCAAAAAAATCGACCGCTTTGCGCCTGCGCGGGGGAGAAAGCGCCGCCCTGGTGCTGGAATCGGCGCCGCGGCTGGCGCTTCCGGACAATGACCCGCGCGGCATCCGCGACCGCATCCGGGTCGATGCCGCCGGCCGACTGGAAAACCTGCAGGTGCGCCTATCCATCGACCACCCCTGGATCGGCGACCTGGTGGTAAGTCTGGGCGCGCCGCAAGGGGCCCCCGTGGTGCTCCACAATCGGGCCGGGGCCGGCAAGCGCAATCTGCGGGAAACCTACGACATGGGCCGGCTGCCGAGCCTGGCGGCCCTCAAGGGGGTGTCGGTGGCCGGGGAGTGGACCCTCGAGGTGGCCGACCTGGCCGATCAGGACGAGGGCACGCTGCTCGGCTGGCAGTTGGAAATCGACTTTGCCGCCAATCTGCTGCGGGTGGAGGACCGGGAATCGGTCCCGATCCCCGATAATTCGCCGGTGGGCATTGAGCGGGTGCTTCAGATTGCGGGCGATCCGGTCATCCGTGACATCGCCGTAGCGGTCGACATCACCCACCCCTGGGTCGGAGACCTGCGGGTGACGCTGCTGCCGCCGGTGGGCGGGCCGGTTGTGCTGCACGACCGGCAGGGGGGCAGCGGCGACAACGTCGTTCGGACCTGGCGCTCGGGTGAAATGGCCGGTCTGACGACCCTGCGCGGTCAGCCGGGAGGGGGTCAGTGGCGGCTTGCCATCGCCGATCTCTCCGGTCGCGATGTGGGCAAACTCAACCGCTGGTCGATTGAACTCCAGTGCGTTGGCTCATAGGGCGGTCCCCAAGTCCTTGACGAACAGCTGGAAGAGATCTGCGGCCCCCGCAGCGGGGTCGGTAAAGTTGAAGGCGGTGTCGTAGGCTTTTACCCTGCCCTCTCTGGTCACTTCCATGCGGACCTTGACGCCTGAGGTCGGAAGAGCGGCCAGATCGGTCTCCAGGTAAATACCCGTCAGCATCGGAACGTTCTTCCCGGTCTTGTCGAGCGAGGCCGCGATATCGC
>JBAPYE010000557.1:0-4465 GCA_049284575.1 Desulfobacterales bacterium | reverse complement strand
CGTGCGGTGATCATAACCTCCGGACCCTCGCTTAAATTAGCCGGCCAGCTGAAATCCTCCCTGCGTGTTGATTCGCGGCACGAGCCGTTAAAGGATATGGCCGCCGCAGAAAGCGAGCATATCCTGAGGGTTCTGCGTGAAACCGGCTGGAGGATTGGGGGGCCCTCCGGAGCCGCCAGGATCCTGAGGCTCCACCCGAACACCCTCCGCTCCCGGATCAAGAAGCTGGGCATTCGCCGTCCGTCATAGACCATTTGCCGCCAAACTGTCCTTAAACGATATTTAGTACAAACACGAAATATCGTTTCTTCAGCAAATCCTTCCTCCACTCCCTGTGAAAATAAAAATCAAAAAAACATATCATTCCAAAGGCTTGTCTATTTTTAAAGCATTACCATCCTTTTGGCACGGTTTTTCCAATATCTCAGGCCAGACAAATAAACATACGGCTGCTTTGCCGTTGAGGCGTACGAGTGCGGACCGTTCTGGCTCTTTTCCCCATCGACTGCGAGGTACCGCGTTGAAAGCAACCCAAAGACTGCATGACCCCGGGCAGAGCCTCTGGCTCGATGGCATCTCCCGCGACCTTTTGAACAGCGGCGCGTTCAAGCACTATATCGATCAGTGGTCGGTGTCGGGCGTGACCTTCAATGCGCACATGTTCGGTGATGTCATCAAGAACACCTCGACCTACGATGCGGCCATCCGCAGAAAATTGAAAGAGGACAAGATGGGGGAAGGCCTCATTTATGACCTAATGTTAGAGGACCTCTGCCATGCGGCCGATCTCCTCAGGCCGATCTACGAACAGACCGACGGTGTGAATGGATGGGTGTCGCTGGAGGTGTCGCCCCTTTTGACCCATGACGCACAAAGCACCTTCGAAGCAGCGAAGGATCTGTATTCACGGGCATGGCGTCCCAATATCTTCATCAAAATTCCCGGCACCAATGAAGGGCTGCCGGTCGTGGAGGAAGCGATTTTTAACGGCATTCCGACCAACGTGACCTTCCTGTTCTCACGCGAGCATTACCTGCTGGCGGCCGAGGCCTTCCTGCGGGGCATCGAACGGCGCATCGCGGAAAGGCTCAGGCCCAATGTCTGTTCGGTGGCCACGATGTTTGTGAGCCGCTGGGACGCTGCGGTCATGGGCAGAGTGCCGGATGCGCTGCAAAACAAACTGGGTGTCGCCGCTGCCCGCTGCGCCTACGAGGCCTGCTGCGACCTGCTGCACTCGTCGCGCTGGCAGCGCGCCTACAATGCGGGTGCCCAGCCGCAACGACTCTTGTGGGCCGCCAAGCAAACCGTTGTCCCCGGAACCCCGGAGGATTTTTACATCAAATCGCTGGCAGCGCCGTTAACGGTCACCACGATGTCCGAGTGCACATTAAAAACCGTCGCTGATGGCGAGGAGATCGGTGCAATGCTGCCAGCGGACGGAGGCGATTGCGAGGCCGTGCTTGTCCGCTTTACAGAGGCCGGCATCGACATCAACGCCCTCGCTGCCGAACTCCAGGCCCAGGAAGCCGCGTCGGCAGACACAACCTGGATCGAGCTGATGTCGGCGGTCGCCTCCAAGAGCGCTGCCCTCTGTCAGTATCAATAGGCAAGAGTCGGATGAATTTACCGCATGATGGACACCAAAACTGGTGGAGAACCAAATGTCTCTTCCTATTCAATGATTCCTGAGGAACACCAGGACTTATAAGCGATGAGTTTCAAACAGAAACTGAAAGAAGAAATCAAGGCCATTGGAATTGCCGCGCTTTACTTCGGCAGCTGGATCGCCGCCTTGTTGCTGCTCAAGTCACTGGTTCTCGCCGAATACCGAATTTCCTTTAGCGGGTGGTCTGCGGCGGTGGTGGTAGCCCTGATTCTCTCCAAGGTGTTGCTCGTGCTGAGCACGTCTCGCTGGGAGGGTGGCTGCGCGCCCGCCCTGCGTGGGTGGATGTCGTCCTGCGCACCGCCGTCTACTCGCTGGGCGTAGCGGTGGTAATGATCCTCGAAAAAGGTTTCGAGGGCCGGCGCGATTATGGGGGCTTCGTTCCGGCCTTGCAGCAAATGTTTGAACTAACGGACATTCACCACGTTTGTGCGAACACTCTTTGCTTGTCCGGGGCTTTGCTGGGGTACAACGCTCTGTCCGTTGTCCAGCGACATCTCGGCGAAAAAGGGCTGCTCCGGATATTCATGTTGCCTCTTCCGGAGTAGACGCAAGCCAAGTAGCGGGGACTTCTGATCCTTTATGAATGAAAGAAAGAGAAAATGAGGGTACTTAATGTCTGAAGAAGGCGAAACGCTGAGGATTTCTATTATGGACGATGCTTGATTTTGTGCGCATCAAGGAAGGAGGAACTTATGAATTTCCGTAAACTCGGTCTTTTGGGAGTCATCTTTACGACCTTGCTGGTGGCATTAGCGACACTCGGATTGGCCCAGGAGGTGACAGGTACATTGGGAAACCCGGCCGCCACGACCACGATCGACGGCAATCAGCTTCCGCCGCCGCCCGACACGACGTTCGGCGGTAAGATTGAACGCAATGCTATTGATTCGACACCCTACTGGCCGCCTCGTGTGGTGCCGCCGAAGGGTGCGCCCAACATTCTTCTGATCATGACCGACGACGCCGGTTATGGCGTGTCCAGCACCTTCGGGGGGGTCATCCCCACGCCGGCCATGGACCGTATTGCAGAGAATGGTCTCCGCTACACCCACTTCCATTCCACGGCCGTGTGCTCGCCAACGCGGGCGGCGCTCATCACGGGGCGTAACCATCACCAGGTTGGCACTGGTTCGATACCGGAATTGTCAACCGGCTACCCCGGTTACAACAGCATTATGACCAAGGATAAAGCGACGATTGCCAGAATTCTTAAGGGCCACGGCTACGTAACGTCCTGGTTCGGCAAGAACCACAATACGCCAGATCTCCAGAACAGTAAAATCGGGCCGTTTGATCAGTGGCCGATCGGTCTCGGTTTCGACTATTTTTACGGGTTCATGGGCGGTGACACCAGCCAGTGGCAGCCGGCCAATCTGGCCCGCAACACGACCTATATTTACCCATTCGATGACAATCCCGACTTTAACTTGGTCACGGCTATGGCGGATGATGCGATTGAGTACATGAGAACCGTTGACGCGTTGAATACGGATCAACCCTTCTTCATTTACTATGCGCCCGGAGCAACCCACGCGCCGCATCACCCGACGCCGGAGTGGATTGAGAAGATCAGCGAGATGCATCTGTTCGACGAGGGCTGGAACACGCTGCGCAAAACCATCTTCACCAACCAGAAGAGGCTCGGTGTGATACCGGCGGATGCCAAGCTGACGCCGTGGCCCAAGGATCTGATCAAGGAATGGGATCAGTTATCAGACCTCGAAAAGAAGCTGTTCATCAGACAGGCGGATGTGTTTGCGGCCTACGTGGCTTACACCGACCATGAAATCGGCCGTGTGATCCAGACGGTCGAGGATTTGGGTAAGCTCGATAACACCCTGATTATCTACATCACCGGCGACAACGGCACCAGCGCTGAAGGGGGACCGACCGGTACGCCGAACGAGGTCGCATCGGTTCAGGGCGTGCATCTGCCGGTGGAGACGCAGATGCAATTCTACGATGCGTGGGGATCGGACAAGACGTATCCGCATATGTCGATTGGCTGGACATGGGCCTTTGGTACCCCGTTCTCGTGGACAAAGATGGTGTCCTCGCACTTTGGCGGCACCAAACAGGGTATGGCCATTTCTTGGCCCAAGGTGATCAAGGACAAGGGCGGCATCCGTAACCAGTTCCATCATGTCATTGACATTGCACCAACCCTTCTCGAAGTGACCGGGGTTCCGCTGCCCGAGGTGGTTGACGGAATCAAGCAGAAACCCATGGACGGTGTCAGTATGGCCTACACCTTCGATGAAAAGAACGCAGATTCGCCCTCGACACACACAACCCAGTACTTCGAAATGATTGGTGACCACGCCATCTACCACGATGGCTGGATCCTCAGCACCAAGGTCATGCGTTTACCCTGGGACAACAGTGGAAAGGCCGATAAGCATCCTGCATCCTGGCCATGGGAACTGTATGACCTCAGTAAGGACTGGACCCAGTACAACGATGTATCCGCGCAGTATCCTGAAAAAGTCAAGGAGCTGAAGAAACTGTTCTGGAAAGAGGCGGAGCGAAATCAGGTGCTGCCGATGGATTCTACAACATTTACCCGTGCTATCCTGCCGCGGCCCAACCTCACAGCCGGTCGCACGGTGTTCACATATTCCGGGGAAGTCACGGGCACTCCCAATGGCAATGCACCCAATGTGCTGGCCTCATCCTACAACATCAAGGCCGAGGTCGAGATTCCCGAAGGCGGGGCCGAAGGCATGCTGGTGACCCATGGCGGCCGCTTTACAGGATACGGATTCTATTTGCTCAAAGGCAAGCTGGTGTATACTTGGA
>JBAPYE010000556.1:0-1786 GCA_049284575.1 Desulfobacterales bacterium | reverse complement strand
GAGATAGTTCATGAAACTCACGACCTTAATTCTCCTCGCCGCCGCCGTCGCGACTACATGCACAGCTGTCGCCCAGCAGCCCCCCGTACCAACCAAATCCGCCGGCACCCCACAGGTCTTGCCCCGGCCCGATTCCCACTTCGATGGCAACGTCGGCCGCACTTATCTGGAGTCCGACAAGCCGCAGTTCCCGCAACCCGTGCAGGCACCCGAAGGCGCGCCGAACGTCGTGTTGATCCTGATCGACGATGCCGGGTTCGGTCAATTCAGCACGTTCGGCGGGGGTACCCCCGCGCCCACGATGGACAAGCTGGCCGCCGAGGGACTGCGCTACAATCGCTTCCACACCACCGCCCTGTGCAGCCCCACCCGGGCCGCGCTCCTCACCGGCCGCAACCACCACTCGGTGTCGTCCGGCGTGATCGGTGAGATCGCGACTGGCTATGACGGTTACACATCCGTGATCCCCCGCAGTGCCGGCACCGTCGCGGAAGCGCTCCGCCAGAACGGCTACATGACCGCGTGGATCGGCAAGAACCACAACACGCCCCCGTGGGAAAGTAGCGAGGCCGGACCTTTTGACCGCTGGCCGAATGGCTTGGGTTTCGACTACTTCTACGGCTTCAACACCGGCGACATGGATCATTGGAATCCGCGCCTCTATGAGAACCGCAATGCGGTTTTCGTCCCGAAGGACCAGGATTATTACCTGACCACCGACCTCGCCGACAAGGCCATCGCCTGGGTGCGGAAGGTGAAGAGCATCTCCCCCGATCATCCATTTTTCATGTATGTCGCACCGGGCGCGACCCATGCCCCTCACCACGTGTCTAACGAATGGATCGACAAGTTCAAGGGGCAGTTCGACATGGGTTGGGATGCGTATCGCGAGCAGACGCTGGCGCGGCAGAAGAAACTCGGCGTCGTTCCGCCGAACACGGTCCTGACCCCGCGTTCCGAGGGCTTGCCTGCCTGGGATTCGCTGAATGCCGATCAAAAGCGGCTCTATGCCCGCATGATGGAGGTGTTTGCCGCCTTCGGAGCTCACACGGATTATGAGATGGGCAGGGTCGTGGATGCCGTGAAGAAACTGCCCGGTGGCGATAACACCGTGTTCATCTACATAGCCGGCGACAACGGCGCGAGTGCCGAGGGAGGCCTAGAAGGATCAATCAACGAAAACCTCTTCTTCAACGGCTTTCCCGAGAAGTGGCAGGACAACCTCAAGGCAATCGACGAACTCGGCGGGCCGAAGCACTTCAACCACTTCCCGGCCTCTTGGGCGCATGCGATGAACACGCCGTTCCAGTGGACCAAGCAGGTCGCCAGCCACTTTGGCGGCGTGCGCAACCCGATGATCATCTCGTGGCCTGCGCACCTCAAGGATCGCGGCGGACTGCGCGACCAGTTCCTCCACGTCATCGACATCGCTCCCACCATCTACGAGCTGACTGGCGTGACGCCACCCACCCTGCTGAACGGCGTTCCGCAAAAGCCGATCGAGGGCATCAGCTTCGCCTACACCTTTGGCGATGCCAAAGCCAAGGGCCGACGGACCACGCAATATTTTGAAATGGGGATCAACCGCGGGATCTACAGTGATGGCTGGATGGCTTCTGCACTGTCATTTCCACCGTGGCAGTCTGTGCGCGGCGCGTTCGACCCCGACAAGCAGAAGTGGGAGCTTTACCACATAGATGAGGATTTCAGCCAATCCAAGGACCTTGCAGCGGCTAATCCCGCGAAACTGCGTCAGTTGCAGGATCTCTGGTGGGCGGAAGCCGCA
>JBAPYE010000555.1:0-2099 GCA_049284575.1 Desulfobacterales bacterium | reverse complement strand
GGTCACGGTCCACAGATCGGCCGGCCCTGTGCTGGCCTCGGTTGAAAAACAGCCGCAGCCCACATCGAGCCCGCGGAGCTGGTTGAAGACCAGCGCGGCCAGAAATAGCGTCAGAAGGCCGCTGCTGATCACCGTGGCTCCCGGCAGCCAAGCTCCCGCCACCAGGCACAGCCCCAAGAGCAGTTCCAACCAGGGCAGCGCCAGCGCCGTCAGATTGACCAGCCCGTCGGGCAGGATCTGGTAGTTGTAGATGGCCTGGGCAAAGGCCTGGGGGTGCAGGATTTTGTCGTAGCTGGCGTACAGGAAAACAGCCCCCATCAGCAGCCGAAGAGCATGGAAAACCAGCGGCTGAACCCGCCCGGGACTGGCCGCGGCGACGGCCGGATCAACGGCGCACGATGCCCGCGGGGTGCACACGCCGCTGCCGGTGCAGGATATTTCACACAGCAGGGTCCCCTGGCCGCAATCCGCGGTTTCAAACTGCAGCACCGGGTGATCGATGCCGAAGCGCTGCATCAGTTCATGCCGGATGCGCCCGGCCAGCCGTTCGGTGCCGCTGAGCGGCTGATCGGGCACCACCACGTGGCAGGAAAAAGCGATGCTGCGCGAGGACACCCGCCAGGCATGCAGGTAGTGCACCCCGGAGACCCCGGGGAAATCGGCCAAAAAGGCCCCGACCTTCTCCAGGTCGATGTCGTAAGGGGTGGCGTTCATCAGCACCGCCGTGGATTCCCGGAGCAGCATCCACCCGTTTTTGAGAATGAAAACGACGATCAAGACCGAGAGCAGCGGATCCAGCCAGTACCACGGAAAAAACAGCAGCAGCAGGCCGTTGACCAGGACCGCCACCGAGGTAAAAAGATCCCCCAGCATGTGCAGAAAGGCCCCGCGCACATTCAGGCTGTGGGCCGCGTCACGGTGCAGCAGCCAGGCCGAGAAACCGTTGCCGACCACGCCCACCCCGGCCAGGATGATCACCAGCGTGCCGTCCACCGCCTGGGGGTTGAGAAAGCGGTCGACCGCATGGAACAGGATCACCCCCGAGGCTGCGGCCAGCAGCAGCGCGTTGATCAGGGCGGCGATGATTTCCGCCCGCCGGTAGCCGAAGGTGTTGAAGACCGTGGCGCCCCGGCGGCCGATGCGAAAGGCGATGTAGGAGATCAAAAGGGCCGTGAAGTCGCTGAAATTGTGGACGGCATCCGAGATCAGGGCCACGGAGTTGGCCAACAGGCCGCCGATGATCTGGGCTGTGGGAATGATCAGGTTGAGCGCCAGGGTGGCCAGCAACCGCGGGCCGGTGGTATCCTGCAGTTCCGGTCCGTGATGGTGCCCGCTGCAGTTGTGCCCGTGGCCATCGGATTCCGCCGGCCCTCCGGCAAATGAGTACGCGTCTTGCCCGTGGTGGTGTTGGTTCTGGCATGCCGGCCCGTTCATGGTGTCATTCCCCCATCTGAAGCGGCAACCCGGCCTGTTGCCAGACGCTCCAGCCGTTGACCAGCACGCGCACGCTTTCAAAGCCCATCTCCTTGAGAAAAAGGGCCAGCTCGTGGCTCAGGTCGCAGCTTTCCCCGTCGCATTAGGTGATGATCATGGCCGCACCCTCCAGCCGCTCGGCGGTTTGAATGAAATAGCGGTCCACCGCCTGCCAGGGGAGACTCAGTGCGCCGCGGATGTGACCCTCGGCATACTGGCTCTGGGGTCGGGCATCCAGGAAGAGCGCCGCATCCTGTTGAAACAGGCGCTCGGCCTCTTCCACCCCGATGACCAGGCTCTCGCCTGCAGCGTCTGAAAAGCGTGTGTCCACCGACCAGGCCCCGATAAGCGCGATACCGTCGGAGCGCCAGTGATTTACGCCCAGGGCGATAAGGACCGCCAGAGCCGCCAACGCCGGCGCCTGCCAGAGGGCCTGCTTCAAGGGACCCCGGGCGCGCTCGAAGCGTGGGCTTCCCGCGCGCCGTTTATTTGGATTTTTGTCTGCCATCGTAAGCAAAAGATGTTACCCCGCTCTGGTGGCCTTTTGCGAAGGTTCGAAAGACCGGTCGGCTGCAGCGACGGAACAAAAAACTCCCAGTACCGGATCATCCGGCGGGGAACAGGCC
>JBAPYE010000554.1:0-18736 GCA_049284575.1 Desulfobacterales bacterium | reverse complement strand
GGCTTGAGGGTGCCGGCATCTTTGCGCAGGCCGCGGACGGTCACCTGGATTTCGGGTTTGACCGGGTCGACGATTTCCAATTCGGCGGGCAGGCTGTTGATTTCCACCGGCACCCGAAGGTTGACTTCGAAATCCTGCTGACCGGCCAGTAGCAGCCACAGGACGCTGACCAGGGCCAGGCTACCCAGTTTGAGCCGCCAGCGCCGCGTCAGCAACCGGCGCACCCATTGCAACTTCGACACCTGCGGTGCGGCGGTGGCAATGCAGGCCACTGAAAGCTCCCGGGAAAGTTCCCCCGCGCTGTTCATCGGAATCAACTGCCCCTCCCGGGCAAGGGACACCTGGCCGCGCTCCTCGGAGACCACCACCGTCCAGGCATCGCAGCGTTCGCTGATCCCCAGGGCCGCCCGATGGCGGGTCCCCAGATGGGATGGCAGATTTTCCGCCGCGCTCAAGGGCAGGAAACAGGCCGCCTCCACGATCTGCCCCTGGCGCACCACCACCGCCCCGTCGTGCAGCGGGGATTCCTTCTGGAAGATGCTGAGCAGCAGCTCCGGCCGCGGCGGGGCCTCCAGGCGAATACCGCCGGTGATCAGCTCATCCACGCGGTTTGAGCGTTCGATGATCAGCAGCGCCCCGATCCTCAGGCAGGCCATGGCAAAACAGGCTTCCGCCAGGCGGTCGGCCCATTCCGGCGGCGGCGGCAGCTTGGGCCAGCCCAGGTTTTTGAGGGGGTTGAAGCGTTCCAGCACCTGCCGGATTTCCGGCTGGAACAGGATGATCAGCAGGATGATCAGCACCTGCCAGAGAATCTGGAACATCCAGGTGGTGAGAAAAAGACCCCAGGCGCGGGCCGCGGTGAAAATCAGCCCCAGCCCCAGCAGACCCACCAGCGCCCGGAAGGCCTTGGTGTCGCGAAACCAGATGTAGAGGTGGTAGGTCACGATGCTGAGAAAGAGGATGTCCAGGATGTCCTGGAAACGGATGTAGCGCAGGATCGCCAGGGTTGACATGGATGTCGGTTCCGATGGGGTGAGGGATCGGGGACCGGCTGCAGGGGCAGCCTCGAACGTCCGGCCGCCGGCCGGGGCCCCGGGAATGCCGGTCGTTTCCGGCAATGGAGCGACTATGGCGCGGCGCCGGCTGGCTGTCAATCATTTTTAAACGGGTGCGCTGTCTATTTTTTTCTGGGCACCCGCGGTAGATCAGGCCTGCGACCAACGCCGTGAAAGGCGCCACGGTTACGAGCCCGAAGCTCCCCACCAGGATGTTCAAGACCTCGGCGGCGACGAACGGCGCGTTCAGGATGTTGGCCGCCGGGAGCCCCTTGGCCATAAAGAGCAGGAACATGGTGATGTGGCTGCTGGAATAGGCCAGAAGAAGAGTCGTCGTCATGGTCCCGATAACCGCCCGTCCCACCCGCAGGCCCGATTGGACGTGCTCGACCAACCCGATCTGCGGGTGCTTGCGTTTGATTTCGTCCATGCTGGCAGCGATGTCCATGGCCAGATCCATGACGGCCCCGGAAGAGGCGATGAACACGCTGGCGATGAAGATATCGGTCAGGCGCAGGGAGTAATAACCGGAGTAAAGAAGGGTTTCGGCAAAGGGCCGCACCGCGCCGTGGAGGGCAAACCCTCTGGCGAATCCGACCGCCAGCCCGCAGGTCAGCAGCACGCCCAGCATAGCGCCGGCGAAGGTGGCGATGCCGCGCCGGTTGAGCCCGCCGACGGAGAACGTGATCACTGCCGTGAGCAGCGCCACGACGCCCAGGCCGGTGGAGAGCGGCGGCCAGCCCCGCAGCAGCAAGGGAAAAAAAAGCTTCCAGAGCACCATGCCCGCAAAGACAAAGGAGAGCATGGCCTTCAATCCCGTGACCCCGGCAACGACCAGCAGCAGCAGACCGAAAAGCCCGATCAGAACCAGCTGCATGCCCAGCCGGTAGTGGCCGCGGGCCATGCCGTGGCGCGGTTTGCCGTCGACAACATCGTATTCCACCAGCACGACGCTGCCGGCCTGATAGAATTCGTCGAACTCCAGCTTGCCGGTCAGCATGTTGGTGATCGCAAACGTGTGGCCTTTGTGCGGGCCGTTCAGCAGCCGCAGCGTGAGAACCTGGGCCTCGGTCTTGACGATCAGGTTCTGGCGCACGTTACTGTTGTCCACGGCGGTGATCAGGCCCCGGGCATGAAAACCGCTGGAAGCGCGCGGCACCTGCGCCAGGTCCAAGAAGGCCAGCCCGATGCAGACCGCCGCAATCACCAGTGAAAAGAGCCATTCCCGCCGCAGGCTCGACATTCGCTCCCCCCCTTTTTCCCCGATCGTTATGGAAACCGGCGCCCCGGGGTACCGGGGCGCCGGTTTGTGACGCGGTCCGCTGTTCAAAAACATCCGATTCCTATTTGTAAACCGGAAGATCCTCGCGAATGTCCATCGCGCTGGCCAATTTTTTGGCGATGTCGGTGTTGTCGTAGAAACCGGCGAAGCGAAAGGCCCCGGGGCCTTCGGCAAAGACCGGCACCGGCACGCCGGTGTGGGAATAAGAGGTCCAGCCGATGCTGGCGTGCTCGTTGAGGATGTGGGTGATGGTCACGATGATCGGGTTGTAGCCGCCGTAGAGATATTTGTTTTCGGCAGTGCTGTTGTTGTTTTCGCCACCCAACGACATGTCGTAGGCATCTTCGAGTTTTTCCTTCTGGTAATCGTTCAGGTCTTCCCAGACAAGACCGAAGACCTCGTCTATCAGGGCCAGCATCTTATCATTGGATTTCAGGTTGTCTTCCTGCGTCCAATTATAGGATTCGGCATAGACGGCTTTATGAGCGGCCCATTCGTTGGCCTCGAAGTTCTCATAGCTCTTGGTCTGACCGAGCAGCCGATCGTAGTAAGCCTTGTAGCCGGTGGTGGCATGACCGATGGTCATCCCACCGGTCTCGTGATCGCCGGTGACCACGATCAAGGTTTGCCGTGGGTGCCACCGCATGAAATCCAGGGCCACCCCCACGGCATTGTCGAAGTCCAGCATGTCGCCGATGGTGGCCCTGGCGTCGTTAGCGTGGCAGGCCCAGTCGATCTTGCCGCCCTCGACCATGATGAAAAAACCCTCGTTTCCGCCACGGCCGCGGCCCCTGCCGCGCCGCCCGTCATAGAGGGTTGAGATGGCGACCTCGGTCATCTCCGCCAGTGAGAGGTTTTCGGCCGGCTTGTCGATGGCATAGGGCATGGCGGCACTGCCCGGCAGAACCGGGTTGATGCACACGACCTTGTCCCTGGGGTGGTCCTTCAAGGCCAGAATCGATTTGCGGTCCTTGAGCACTTCGTAGCCGTTGGCCTTGAGCAGCGCCCAGACGTTTTCGCTGGTGTCGCCATCCCGCGCCGACCCTTCGGGCGAGGCCAGGCCGCCGCCGCCGAAGAACTCGTAGCCGCTGTCGGCCAGCTGGGTGGCGATGCTGTTCATGTAGCCGCGACTGGTCACGCTGGCGTAGTATGACGCCGGCGTGGCGTGATCCAGCGACACGCTGCTGAGGATGCCGACCTTCTTGCCCTGCTCGTGGGCGAGCTGGGCCACGCTCTTGAGCTTGTTGGTCAGGGTTTCATCCATGCCGATGGTGCCGCTCTTGGTCTTGACCCCGCAGGCAAACGCCGTCCCGGCCGAGGCCGAATCGGTCATCAGGGCAAATGCATCGTAGGTCGTCTGCATGCCCTGCACGCGCATTTTGCTCATGTTGAGGCGATTTTCCGGCTCCAAAAGATCCGCCGCCTCCATCGCCGATCCGCCGTTGATGGTCGTCAGGTAGGCCTCGGTGGCTTGGATCTGGGAACTGGACATGCCGTCACCCAGGAAGAAAAACACGTATTTCGGTTGCTGGGCACCGGCGGCTGTCGCCAGGAACAGCAGCACGACGGCCAATATCATGGATTTCAAACACCTTTTAAAATTCATCGCTCATCCCCTCCATAAAAATATTAAAGATTATAACCGGTATCGCACCTCAAGCTTTCAGACATTTTCGACAAACCCCGCACCACCCCCCTTCACCATTTTATCCGAGTTGTTGCCATTCGCCGCCCATTGAATAGCGACGCCATGTTAGCGGGGCATGAGTGGTTTTCTAATCTTTGGTTAGCCGGCTTGCCGAGGGGAGCGCCTTCGAGAATTCAAGGTGCCGAGGTGGTTATAATGACAGTGCGGTTCCCTGCTCAGCTCGATTGTAACAGCGACTTTTGCAAACGGGTCAGGGCCGTGGCAAAGCGATAATTGACAGACTATCGCCTTTTTGACATACTTGGGCGTGTAAAAAACGGGTACCCGCAAAACCAACGACAACCAAGAAACAACCCTGCTACTGGAAACCGACACGGCGGCGTGCGCCGCGCCTGCCTGATGGATCCGGTGGGTATTGGGGCAATCAGCCCTTTATGATAGGATACCCGGTTTGTTTGTGCGGGTGAATAGATCCATTTAACCCAACCAAAGGAGGATATGATGAAAAACAATCGATGGGCAGTATTGCTGGTGCTTGTGTTGGCCGCGTTTTTGCTGGCGGCTTGCGGCGCCAAGGACGAAGGTGAGAAAGCCGCCGCGCCGGTGACCAAAGAAGATGTCAAGGAAGCGGCTGAGGAAGCCAAGGAAGCGACCGAAGAAGCGGCTGAAGAAGCCAAGGAAGCGACCGAAGAAGCCGCTGAGGAAGCCAAGGAAGCGACTGAAACCGCCGCCACCTGGACCCAGGAGCAGATGGATGCCTACAAGGAGGATATGTCGGCTAAGTTGGATTCCTTCGAGGAGTCGCTGAATCAAATGGAGTCAAAGGCGTCCATGTTGACCGGGGAAGCCAAGGAGGCTATGGATAAAGAGATCGCCTCGCTGCGCGAAAAGAAGGAGGCAGCCGCCGCCAAGATGGCGGAACTCGGCGCAGCCAGCGGAAGCGCCTGGGAGGATCTCAAGGCGGGTATGGACGAGGCCATGAATGACCTGAGTGCGGCTTTCGAGTAAGCCAGACCGCGGTTCGGAGCGTTTGGCCGCCGAATGTTTTCTTGCGACGATTTTGAAATACTTACGTATTCCAAAATCGTCGCTGTTTTTTAAGGAAGCGGCATCCCCGGCGAGCCATTCGGGACTCCCGGCATCACCCCGGTTCACGGTAGAGCGCCAGAATCCCGGAGCGGGTGACCTTCTCGATCCCCATCGGCGCCAGCAGCCGCATAAAAGCCTCGATCTTGCGCTGCCGGCCGGCCACCTCGACGATGTAGTGAGTGGCGCCGGTATCGACGATCCGGCCCCGGAAGGCTTCGACGATGCTGCGGATTTCCGGGCGGTTGTGGGGTTCGGCGCGCACGCAGATCAGGGCCATTTCGCGCCGCACGGCGTCCTCTCCGGTCATGACGCGCACCTTGATGACGTTTATCAACCGGCGCAGCTGTTTGAGGATGAATTCCAACTGCTCGGGCGAGGCCGGGACCGTGATGGTGATCCGGGACAACTGGGGGTTGGCGGTGGGGGCGCCGCAGATGGTATCGATGTTGAAGCCGCGGCCGGCGAAAAGGCCGGTCACCCGGGCGGTGACACCGGGTTCGTTTTCCACCAGCATGGTGATCGTGTGGTGTTCAAGAGTCATGACTATCGGTCTCGCATTCCCGCTTGGGGTGGACAGGGACAAAGGGGGCGGCCCGCCCTCAGGAGCCGAACCGTTCCCGCAGGAAACGCTTGAGCGGCGGCACCAGGCGAGGCATGGTAACCGCCGCGATGGTGCCCATGGAAACGACGTTGAGCACCCGTGCCATGGCCCCCGGCAGCTCGCCCTTGATTTCAATCTGGTGGTCCGTCAGTCCCACCCGGGCGCCGGCAAAGGGGGACTGCTTAACGCGAAAGCTGCCGACCTTGGGGTCCAGCGGCAGAATTTCAAAATCCGGA
Source organism: Desulfobacterales bacterium (assembly GCA_049284575.1). Lineage (GTDB taxonomy): Bacteria > Desulfobacterota > Desulfobacteria > Desulfobacterales > JAABRJ01 > JAABRJ01. The sequence goes on along the minus strand of JBAPYE010000554.1, from coordinate 12,825 downwards.
AACCCCTTTTGGAGGGCCGCCATGACGGTTTCCGGCTTGAGGGGGCGATGCTTTTTGGCAACGCGGACGACTACGGGCTTCATGGCTTCTCCTCCGGCAGCGTTTGCATCTCGAACCGATCTTAAAAGAATTCAGGGGGGCTGGTCAAAGTTTTTTTGGGGTCGGAAAGGAAATGAACGCAGCACAACGTCCCGAGCCCCTGGTTGATTGCGCGCCGGGGTGGGGTGCGCGAAGATCCTTAGTTAAGGCTCTGAGCCCCCGGCTTCAGCGCCGGCCGCGGGGCCTGCCGGCCAGCCGTTCGAGTTCCGCGTCGTAGCGCTCGATCAGGTGGGCCCAGGAAAAGCGGCCCATGGCGGCTGCCAGGCGCCTGCGCAGCCCCTGCTGCCGCGGGTAGTCCGCGATACGTTGCAGGAGCATGGCGTTCAGTTCTTCGTCGCTGCGGTAGAAGACGGCGTCATGAAAATCGTCCGGTATAATCTCGGGGTAGGAAAGCCGCGCCGGCAGCAGGGGCAGGCACCCGCACCGGATAGCCTCGACCACCGCCACGCCGAAGTTTTCCTGGCAAGCCGTGCTGACGACGATCGCCCCCTGCTTCAGCCAGCCGAGGTATTCCGCCCGCGAGGCGGCATAGCCGTAATGCACGATGCGCACCCCGTAGCGCTCCCGGGCGCGCGCGAAGGGACTCGGCGCCGGGTGGGGGCTTTCACCCAGAAGCGCCAGCCGGAACTCGGCACCTTTTTTCAACACGCTGTCCAGGGCCGCAAAAAAAGGCCCCGGGTTTTTGTCGTAATCCCAGCGGTGATTCCAGACCACCAGCGGCGGGTAGTTTGAGTCCGGTGCCGCGAGAGGCTTCAACTGGGCCGGGAAATCGCAGCCCGGGTAGAGCACATCGGCCTTGGCCGCGAGCTCGGCCGCAATCCAGTCCGGCCGGTATTCCGGCATGCGCGCCAAATACCCCGGCAGACTGCCCAGGAAGGCCGCCCGGTGGGTGCGGGAGTTGAAGAGCAGCCGCTCGGCCGCTAAAGCCGTGGTGATGTCGCTGTGGCCGAGCTGATGGTCGATATGCCCCCCGGGGCCCAGGGGATAGGTGAGCTGGTTTTCGTGGAAATAGGCCAGGGTCGGCGGGCAGGCGCCTGCGGCCAGCGCCTTGAAATCCGCCAGGCTCATCATACCGCCGACGATCACCCCGTCATAGCTTGCAAGGTCGGGAACCGCACGCACAAAATGCAGCGCAGCCCCCCGGATACGCCAGCGCCAGGAGCGTGCGGGCAGTGTCAGTAGATCGATGCGGTGCTTCGAATGGGCGACCAGACCGGTTGCAAACGCCTGGTGGGAGCCGCCAAAAAAAGATTCCAGAAACAGAAATTTTAGTTCTTTGGTCACGGGGGCGGGATTCCGCGGGGTCAAAGGGCGTGGTCCACAAGGATCAGCCGGTCGGTGTCGAACCCCAGGGCCGCGGCCTGGGCGACGAGCGCGGCCTGGGTGGCGGGCTCCAGCTGCGGGGTCCTGGCCAGCAGCCACAGGTAGGACCTGTTAGGCCCGCAGACCAGCGCGTAGCGGTAATTCTCGTGATCCAGGGCACACACGACGTAGGCACCGTAAAAGGGGCCAAAAAACGAAACCTTGAGGTGCCCCAGATCCGGTGTTTGCGCGAAATAGGCCTTGCCGACGGCTTTCTTCCAGCGCCGCTCCTCCGGCAAGTAGCCCTGATTGACTACCGCCACCCCGCCGTCGGCGCGCAGGCTGTAACTCGCGCTGACGCGGGTCAAACCGCGCTCGAAGGGATGGTCGAGGCGCGCAATCTCGTACCATTTGCCCAGATAGCGGTCGATCTGAAAATCGCCCACGGGGGTGATGCCGGCCGGAGGGGCGACGCACCCCGCCAGCAGGAGAAAAACGAGCGCCACGGTTTTTCGCATCTTAGGGCTCTCCTGGGACCAGCGCCGGCCCGGCTGCCGCCAGCTCCAGAAACTGGGCGACGTCGCCGCGGGCCACGTTGGCGACGCTTTGGATCCGCTTTTCCATCCACAGGTGGGTGGCGTAGTCCAGGCGCGGAAGTTCTTCGCGGTCCAGCGCCTTTGAGCTTGATGCCCTGCCGCCATGCATTCGCATTCAATCTCCAGCCTTCAATTTACAGTCTCAAGCGGCGCCGAAGGTCCACAGACAGCTATCCGGAGCTTGCCTTTTTGGTTCGTTGGGGAGTGCCCTTCCAGTTTTGCAATAACTCGTCCAGTTCAGCACTGCAGATGTCGGTCGTCATAGGGAGCGCCTCCTATGAAAGATTAGATTCAAAATGAGATATTACTCATATGCCGGTAACCCATAGCGCTCTACCAGGGGTCCGGTCAATTCTTTTTTAAGCGAAACGCGCCTCCAGGGCCCTCACCGCCCTTCTCAGACGCGCGCCCCGGCTGCCGGAAATCACTTCGAAAGGCAGCCTGCGGGCAACCAATTCACGGTAATACAAATCGAAAAGGGGGGCGCGCCGGGTGGGGTGCTCCCGCAGCGGGTCGTCCTCCCAGGGCAGATCGATGTCGGTCAGCAGGTAGAGCGCATAGGGCCGGTTTTCCAGAGCGGCTAAAATCCAGGGATCGCAGCGCCGGAACTTGAACTCGCTCCAGATTTTGGCGACAATCGGCTCGGTGTCGCAGAAGAGAAAGCGCTCGGCCCAGGGTGCAGTGCGGTCTTCGCGCTGCAGCTGGCCGCGGGCGATGGCGCCGATGTCCTCAAAGCGGTAGGGCCGGCCCAGGGCGGCGAGGTATTCCCGGGCGTACTCCGGCACCCAGAGAGTGCCGTAATAGGCGGCGAGCGCTTCCGCCAGGGTGGTTTTACCGCTGGACTCGGGCCCGGTGATGGCGATGCGCTGAATCATATCGGTGCTGCAGCCTGCCCGCCGACAGCCCTGCTCCCGGGGCGACCTGGCGCCTTAAGAACGGACCGTGGTTCTTTTTGGTATTTAAAATCGGACTAAATTGGAGTAATGAGGATATCAGAGGGATTTCGAAACGTAAATTTTTTATCGCCGTGACGTGGGCAAACCGACAACCTAATTACGAGTAACTTCACCAGGGGGGGTTATGGAACAGGAAGTCTACAGTCTGTGTTTTATGTGTTCAGTCCGCTGCCCGATCAGGGTTCTGGCCAAAGACGGTCAGGTCCGCTGGATCGAGGGCAACCCGCACGTCGCCGGGATGGAGGGCAGCCTCTGCCCGCGTGGCGCGGCCGGGATCTCGCTGCTCTACGACCAGCAGCGGGTTCAGACCCCGCTGATCCGCACCGGCCAACGGGGCGAAGGTCAGTGGCGCAAAGCCACCTGGGACGAGGCCCTGGACTATGTCGCCGAGCGGCTCCAAAAGGTCATCGAAACCCACGGCGGCCACAGCGTGGCACTCGGCGAACGCACCCAGCTGGCCACCCACGTCAGCAAGACGTTTTTAAAAGCCATCGGCTCACCCAACCACTTCACCCACGATGCCCTCTGCAAAGGCTCGGTCAACACCGCCTGCCGCAGCCTGTTCGGCTACACCGACGGCCAGATGGGCATCGATTACAAGAACACCAAGCACATCGTGCTCTATGGCCGCAACCTCTTCGAAGCCATCTCGGTCAAGGAGGTCAACAACCTGTTGAAGGCCATGGAAAACGGGGCCAAAATGACCTACATCGACCCCCGCGTGACCGTTACCGCCACCAAGGCCCAGCGCTACTGGATGGTCCGCCCGGGCACCGACCTGGCGCTAAATTACGCTTTGATCCACGTCATCATCAAGGAGCGTCTCTACGATGCCGCCTTCGTGAACCGCTGGGTGCTGGGGTTCAGCGATCTCCAGGAGTTTGTGGAGCCCTACACCCCGGAATGGGCCGAAACCGAAACCGGCATCCCCGCCGCGGAAATCGTCGCGCTGGCCCGGGAGATCAGCAAGGACAAACCATCGGTGATTTTCCATTACGGCTACCGCGGCGCGCACCACACCAACGAGATCTACATGCGCCGCTCGATCCTGATGCTCAACACCCTGATGGGCAGCGTGGAGGCCAAGGGCGGGATCTTTTTCAAAAAGGGCCCGGGCGAGGTCGGCGGCAAGCCCGCCGGCAAACTGACAGACCAGCAGTTCCCGAAAATCACGGTGCCCCGCTGCGACAAGGTCGGCACCCCCGACTTCCCCCTGCCGGATCCCGCCCATGGCACCGTCCAGGTGCTGCCGTTTGCCATCCTCAACGAGGACCCCTACCCGGTCAAGGCCCTGATCGTCTTCCGCCTGGACCCGCTGATGTCCATCGCCCAGACGGGGTTGACCAAACAGGCGCTGGAAAAGTTGGACCTGATCGTGGCCATCGACATCAATTACAGCGACATCGCCTGGTACGCCGACGTGATCCTGCCGGAATCCACCTACCTGGAGCGCACCGATTGCATCCAGCAGGCCAACGGCCTCAGCCCCCAGATGTTTCTGCGCAAGCAGGTGGTGCCGCCACGCTACGACACCCGGGAGGGCGCCATGATCCTCAAGCAAATCGGCGAGCGCATCGGCATCGGCGAATTCTTCCCATACAACAGCATGGAGGAACTGGTGGACTGGCAGTTGGCCGAGACCGGCTTCAGCCAGGCCGACTTCGCCGCCAAGGGCTTCGTGGCCTACGGCAAGGGCCCGATTTTCTGGGACCGCGCGGACGGGCTGAAACTGAAGACGTCGTCGGGCAAAATCGAGTTCCGCTCATCGCTCCTGGAAGATGCCGGCTTTGAATCCTTCCCGGCCTACAGCCCCATGCCCAGCCCCCCCGAGGGTCAGTTCCGGCTGATTACCGGGCGGTTGGCGCTGCACACCCACGTCTCCACCCAGAACAACCCCTATCTGAACGAGCTCTGCCCCGAAAACGTGGCCTGGATCAACACCCGGCGGGCCGCCGCGCTGGGCATCAAAAACAACGACGAAATCGAAATCGCCTCCAAATGCGGCAGCGGCCGGGTCAAGGCCTTCGTAACCGACCTGATCCACCCCGAGGCGCTCTTCATCCTGCACGGCTTCGGGCACGAGGCCAAGCGGGCCGCGCGCTCTTACAACCGCGGGATATCGGACAGCCTGCTGCAGGAAAATATCTACGACAAGGTCGGCGGGAGCCCGGCCTACCACGATACCTTTGTGACGGTAAAGGCCGCCTAAACCGGATTTGAAATGAAGGTGACGCAGGCCCGCCGGCGCATCACGGCGCGAGTGGCCGGCCGGCGGGCATCTGGAGGAAAATCACGCATGAGCAAATACTATCTCTTTCAGGACACCAAAAACTGCATCGGCTGCCACTCCTGCGAAATTCAGTGCAAGTCCAACAAGGGCCTGCCCCCGGGACCCAGGCTATGCCAGATCATCGCAGTCGGCCCCAAATTCGTCGGCGGCCTGCCCCGTGCGGCCTATATCTTCATGCCCTGTTTTCATTGCGAAAACCCGTGGTGCGTGGCCGCCTGCCCCACCGGTGCGATGCAGCAGCGCGCCAGCGACGGCATCGTCTTCGTCGACCAGAACCTGTGCGTCGGCTGCAAGACCTGCATCTCGGCCTGCCCCTGGGGCGCTCCTCAGTGGAACCCGGAGACCGGCAAAGTCGTCAAATGCGACTACTGCATGGACCGCGTCGACCAGGGGCTCAAACCGGCCTGCGTCACCATCTGCACCAGCCATTGCCTGCATTTCGGCAAGGTCGAGGAAATGACCCAGATCCGCCGCGAGCGCCACGCCAAAGCGGTTGCGGCCCTGGAGCACAGTGATCTGTAACGGCCGCACAGCGGGGACCCGCGCCCCAAGGCCCGGGAAACCCGGCCGCCATTCGATATAGGGAAAAATCATGTCCGACGCAATCTGCCCGGTAACCGCTCTCATCCGCCAGCTGGAGAAGACGCTCGACTCCGGCCGCATGGCCACTCCGTGGAACCGGCGCATTACCGAAGAAATCCTCGACCTCCTCAAGGACGTCGCCTGGGGCCGCGCGGGGGACGACCACCTGCCGGCCATCCGGGAGCTGGCAGGCTCCCTGCGGGACGACCCCCCGTCGTCGGCCGGGGTCGAAACCCGCCGACAGGTGCTGGCCGCCCTGACAGAGCACGACGAGGTCTTCCGCAGCCACGTCGAAACCCACAACTGCGCCACCCGCGACTGCGTCAAACTGGCCCCCGCCCCCTGTCAGATGGCCTGCCCGGCGGGCATCGATGTGCCGACCTACGTCAGTCTGATCGGCCTTGGGCGGGATGCCGAGGCCATCGAGGTGATCCGCCGCGACAACCCCTTTCCGTGGGTTTGCGGCCTTGTCTGCACGCGGCCCTGCGAGTTCATGTGCGTCCGGGGGCGAATCGACACCCCGGTTTCGATCAAATTTCTGAAGGCCTTTGCGGCCGAGCGCGCCCTTTCGGAGCGCCGCTACAAGAACCCGGCCCAGGAGCCGGACAAGGGGCAAAAGGTCTGCGTCATCGGCGCCGGCCCCGGCGGTCTCAGTGCCGCCTACTACCTGGCGCTGAAAGGCTACGCGGTGCGGGTGATCGAAGCCCTGCCGGTATCCGGCGGCATGATCATGGTGGGCATCCCCCGCTACCGCCTACCGCGCGAGGTGATCGACCGCGAAGTCGCCATGCTCCAAGAGTTGGGGGTCGAATTCCGTTTCAACACCCGCTTCGGCAGCGACGTGACCCTGGAGGACCTCAAGACCGAGGGCTTTGCGGCCTTCTTCTTCGCCATTGGCGCCCACAGCGCCTACAAGATGGGCATGCCGGGTGAGGAGGATTTCCCCCAGGTGCTGGATGCCATCGACATCCTCAAGCGGGTGGCCCTGGGAGACCGCACCGTACCGGGCAAAAAGGCGGTCATCATCGGCGGCGGCAACGTGGCCATCGATGTGGCCCGCACCTGTCTGCGGCTGGGCAGCGAGGAGGTCACGATCGCCTACCGCCGGACGCGCTCCGAGATGCCGGCCGACGAGGAGGAGGTCGAGCAGGCCGAGGAGGAAGGCGTGCAGTTGGCCTTTCTCACGATCCCCACCGGTTTGACCGGGGCGGACGGCCGCTTGAACGGCCTGCAGTGCCTGCGAGCCGAGCTGGTGCGCAAGGAGGGCAGCACCCGTATGTCCCCGGTGCCGATTGCCGACAGCGAATTCGTGATGGCGGCCGACGTCGTCATCGGCGCCATCGGCCAGCGCGTGGACAACAGCTGCATGGCCGGCCTGAAGGGCTTGGAGTGGACCCGGCGCAGCACAATCCAGGTCAACATGGTGACCATGGAAACCTCGATCCCCGGCGTTTTCGCCGCCGGTGACGCCGTCACCGGCCCGGCCACCGTGATCGAGGCCATCGGCGGCGGCAAACGCGCGGCCGATTCCATCGACCGTTTCCTCTGCGGCATCCCCCAGCCCAAGATGCCGCCGGTCCCGGTGCGGCGCGGGCGCGTGGAATACTTCGAAATTCCTGCCAGCACCAAGATGGTCCTCAAGCGGCCTGAAATGCCGCTGCTCAACATCGACCGCCGGCGCACCACCTACCAGCAGGTGGAGCTGGGCTACTCCGAAAACGACGTGCGCGAAGAGGGCCGCCGCTGCCTGCGCTGCGACATCTGCCTGCGCTGCGGCAAGTGCGTGGAAGTCTGCCGCGACAAGATGGGGGTCAACGCCCTGCAGCTGGGCTATTTTGATTTTGACCACCCGGTGAAAACCGACTTTCGGATCACGGCCGAGCGCTGCATCACCTGCGGGGCCTGTGCCGCCAACTGCCCAACGGGTGCCATGCACATGGAAGACCACGAGGGCGAGCGGATCCTCTCCCTGTGCGGCACGATCCTCAACCGGCAGAAGCTGCTGTTCTGTGAAAAGTGCGGCGCCACCCTGGGCCCGGCGCGTTATCTGGACTTCATCCGCAAAAAAACCGACGGGGTCAGCGCCGTCAGTGCCGCACGGCGCCTCTGCGACGCCTGCGCCCGCAGGGAATCGGCGAAAGTCAACGTCGACATTCTGCCGGTCTGACCGCAGGCGGCCTTGCAACCGACCATGCTTCAGGCTACAGCTGAAACGGCACCCAACCGGCAAGAAAGGAGCAAAGTCATGGCGTTTCGCAGAGGTCAGCACGTCGAGGTTTTCCGCAAATCCAGCGACGAGGGCTGGGAATCCTATATGGACGAATACGTCGGGGCCCACGGGATCATCACCGACCCCGACACCTCGATCAACGATCCCGACCAGCTGGTGGAGGTCAGCCTGGAGGGTAAGGGGACCCACCGCCTGCCCCAGGACTGTCTGCGCCCGTTGGCCGAGTAGACCGGCCGCCGCCGAGGGCCGCAGACGCCCGAGGAGAGCCCATGAAAGTCAAGGACCTGCTGGTGGGCCAGCCGGACCACATCGGCCGCGCCGTGCCGCAAACCTGGACGGTGGCGGCAGCCATTGACCATCTGCGGGTGTTGAAAACCAGCGCCCTGGTCGTCACCGCGGCCGAAGCCCCAGTGGGCGTTTTCAGCGCACGCGAGGTGCTGCGCTGCCTGCTGGCGCAGCCGGGGCGGCCCTTGAGCGAGGTTCCGCTGGCGGAGGCCATGACCCGCCAGGCGATCGTGGCTGAAGCGAGCGATGAGGTGAGCCATCTGCTGGCCGCCATGCTCCAGGCGGATCTCACCCACCTGCCGGTGGTTGCCGCAGGACGGCTCGTGGGCGTGCTTCCCCTGGCAAGTCTGGTGCGCCACCAGATCGACCGCCTGACCGCGGAGCTGCATTACCTTCAAAACTACATCGACGACCTGCACGGGGCCGAGGATGACTGAAAAGACCCTGTGCCAGAAGCCGCAAACCGCAGAAAGCCCAAAAAGCAGATGATAAAAATCGTTATCGACGACCGCGAATACGAAGCCCAAGAGGGGATGACCGTTCTGGAGGTGGCGCGCGCCAACGCCATCCCGATTCCCACCCTCTGTTTTCACCCGGCCCTCAAACCATCGGGCGCCTGCAAGCTCTGCGCAGTGGAGGTGCCCGTGCACAGCGGCAAAACCGGCACGCTGCTCTCCTGCATCCTCAAGGTCAAGGACGGTCTGGAGGTCAAGACCCAATCTGCAAGCGTCGTCAAGGCGCGCACCAAGGCCTTTCGCAACCTGCTGCAGATGGCACCCCAATCCGAAAAAATCCGCCAGCTGGCCGGGGCCTTCGACATCGATCTGGGGCCGCGGCCAGACGGCTGCATCCGCTGCCGCCTGTGCATCCGGGTCTGCAAGGAAATCGTCGGCCCCGCTGCGCTCAAGATGGTGCAGCGCGACGGCCGCAACTTCGTGGTGCCCGTGGAGGGCCGCTGCATCGGTTGCGGCACCTGCGCCAACATCTGCCCGACCGGGGTCATCCGCGTTGTGGACACGGAGGATGTGCGCACCATCAGCATCCGCGACGAGATTATCGGCCAACACCCCCTGATGATCTGTGAAGGCTGCGGCAAGCGCTTCGCGACCCCCCGTTTTATGAACTACATCCATGAACGCACCCTGCCGCACCCGGACGTCAAGATCCACCACCGCTACTGTCCCACCTGCGCCAAGCTCTTTTCGGATCGCGTGCAGACCACCCGGGAGCATCCCCTGAAACCCCCCCGGACGTTCTGAGCGCAGGCAGCCCGAAGCGGGCGTCGAAAACCGCCTCGGTTTCCGGCGCCCGCTGCAAAAGCTCCCATTATCCCGCTGCGCCCCGCCAAAAGGCGCTTGCCAAAGAACACCGGCGATGCGATAATTTCCAAAAATGGGAGCTGCGGCATGAAGTCATTTTTTTTGAGCCTGTTGACCCTTGCCTGCCTCCTGGCGGCCGCTTGCGACCCGCAGGAGACGCCCATGAGGGTGGATCTGTCCCAGCGCGAGCCGCTGCGGCACGTCGAGGACCCGGGGGCGGTGACCTATGCCTACCTGCCCCAATACACCCACCGGGCCTCCCACCAGCGCCACCATCTTCTGGTGGCCTATCTCCAGCGCCAGACCGGACTGAACTTCCGCCAGGTGTTCCCCGACTCCTTCGACCGGCACATGGAAATGGTGGGCCAGGGCCGGATCGACATCTCCTACACCAACCCCTTCTTCTACATCGATGCCGCCCGGCGGCACGGCAACCGCGCCTTTGCCGCGGCGCTGGAGGCCTACGGCGAGCGCCTTTTTCGGGGGCAGATCATCTGCCGCGCCGACAACCCCGAGATCCACACGGTCGCCGACTGCCGCGGCAAACGCTGGATTGCGGTCGCTCCCAGTTCTTCCGGGGGCTATCTCTATCCCCTGGGTCTTTTCAAGGACGCCGGCATCGACGCCGCGGATTTTGCCGAGATCGCCTTCGCCCCGGGCGTCGGGGGCAAACAGGAACGCGTCGTCATGGCGGTTTTGGCCGGGAAATACGATATCGGCACCATCCGCGAGGGCGCACTCGACGTGCTGGCCGACCGCATCACGCTAAACGACCTGCGGGTGGTGGCCACCACGCCCTGGTACCCGGGCTGGGTTTTTTCGGCCCGCGCCGGGCTGGACCCCCACCTGCAGCAGACGGTCACGGCCGCCCTGCTGAAACTGAACCTGCAGAATCCCGAGGACCGCAAAATTCTGGAAGCGGCGCACCTGACCGGCATCGCGGCGGCCCGGGATCAGGATTTTGACAGCGTGCGGGAGCTGGCCAGGCGCCTGGGCCTCGACCAGACGCCGTAAAGGGACGACCGCGGGACCGTCTTGCGCCGGCCGGCGGAGCGGGCCACCCGAACCGCAGCCGCCGGGATCCTCACCGGTTGGCCGGGGCGAGCGGCAACTGCAACACACTCTGAGGACAGCCGCCCGGGAAAGCCGGAGCATGCCGCCGGTTGCGGCGCAACGCGAGGCCTTCATGCGAATCGGATTTCGCACCAAATTTTATATCGGTCTTTTTTCCATGCTGCTGCTGCTGGGGGTCATCACCTGCATCGTGGTCATGCGGGTGATGCAAACCGCGCTGCTGGAGGAGAACCGCAAGCTGGGGGTCGCCATCGGGACGAGCCTTGCGGCCCAGGCCGTCGAGCCCACCCTGGCCATGGATTTTCTGCTGCTCAGGTCCCTGATGATCGAAACCCTGCACCTGGAAAAGGAGATCCGCTATGCCTTTATCCAGGATGCAGGCGGCACCCCCCTGGCCCATAGCTTCGATGGCGGCTTCCCGCTGGCGCTCAAAACGGCCAACGCCGTCGCCGCCGGCCAGGCCTTTCAAATCCGGCTCCTGAATACGGGCCCCGAACTGGTCTACGACTTCGCGCTCCCGATTCTGGCGGGGGAGGACCGCCTCGGCACGGTGCGCCTGGGCCTCACGCACAACCGGGTGCGGCAGGCGGTGGGGCACCTGGTCTGGGTCCTGGTGCTCTCCACGGGATTCGTCCTGCTGGTGGCCGGGTTCGTGGGCGCCGGCCTGCTGCGGCATGTGACCTGGCGCATCGAGCGCCTGCATCGCTCCACCGAAGAGGCCCTCAAGGGCAACCTGGAGGTCCACGCCGCGCCGCCGCTCAAAAAGAACTGCTGGGAGATCATGGCCTGCACCAACCAGGACTGCCCCGCCTATCGGGACGCTTACCACCGCTGCTGGTATCTGGCGGGTACCCGCTGCCCGTACTGTGCGGCGGGCGATTATGCCCAAAAAATCGGGGATTGCGCCAAGTGCCCGGTCTATCGACGCTGCGCCGGCGACGAGATCCAGACCCTGGCCGAAAGTTTTGACACCATGGTGCTGTCACTGCGCACCCACCTCACCGACCTGCGCAGCGCCGAAAAAACCCTCAAAGATCAGCGCCAACTGCTGCGCACCGTACTCGACGGGATCCCCGACTTCATTACCCTGCAGGACCGTTACGCCACCTACCGCGCGGTCAACAAGGCCTTCTGCGAGATCCTGGGCCGCCGCGCGGCGGAGATCGTCGGCAAGACCAACTTCGATCTACTGCCCCACCGCATGGCCGAAAGGTTCCAGGCCGAGGACCAGGCCATCTATGCCACCGGAAAATCGCTGGTCAAGGAGACCCGCACCAAGACTTCCGCGGGCGAGTGCTGGTTTCACGTCGTCAAACTGCCCATCTACGACGCCGACAGCCACCACGCCGGCTTTCTGTGCACCGGCCATGACATCACCGACCTCAAACGAATCCAGGAGCAGCTCTACCAGGCCCAGAAAATGGAGGCCATCGGCCAGCTGATCGCCGGCATCGCCCATGAAATCAACACACCGCTGGGTATTGCGCTGGGTTTCGTGCAGGTGCTGCGGGAGGAGGTGGACGCCGACAGCCAGACCGGGCAGGACCTCAAAACCGTTGAAAAACAAATCCAAGTCTGCAAGAAAATCGTCGCGGACCTGCTGCGATTCTCCCGTCAGAGCGACACCCGGCACCTGCCGCTGGACATCAACGAAACCGTCGAAGAGGTCCTCGCAGTGGTGGCCCACAGCCTCGAGATCAACCGGGTGAAATTGGTCCGCCACTTGACCGAAGACCTGCCGGTCGTCATCGGGGACCGCGAAAAGCTCAAACAGGCCTTCATCAACCTGATCAACAACGCCTTTGACGCCATCGGCAGCGACGGCGCCATCACCATCGCCAGCCGGTTCGATCCCGGGTCCCGGGAGGTGATCGTCACGGTGACCGATACCGGCCCGGGAATTCCACCCGAAAAGAAGGACCGTATTTTCGAACCTTTTTTCACCACCAAGCCGGTGGGTAAAGGCACCGGATTGGGGCTTTCGCTGAGCTTCAGCATCGTGGAAGAGCACGGCGGCCGGCTGACGCTGGAGAGCCCCACCGGCGACCCGGCAGCCTCAGACGGGGGCTTAGCGAGCGGCGCGACATTTGCC
>JBAPYE010000553.1:0-3112 GCA_049284575.1 Desulfobacterales bacterium | reverse complement strand
AGTAGGTGGTGTTTCCAACCAGAGGGGCGCTGTTAAGATCATACTGGGTGCTGTTGCCGACATTGACGCTTGTCGTAGGTGCGGCTGAAGATTTGCCATAGTGAACTATAAAGCCGGTGGCTGTCCCTTGGCTGGGTGGGTCCCATTTGAGTGCCGCTGCAAAACTGAGACTGCCGGTGGTCCAAAAAACGGTCAAAAGAAGAAAAATGATCATTTTGTTTTTTGGTCCGACCTGCATAGTTTCTCCAATCGTCCCAAATGGTTTAAAAGAATCCCATTGCCTGCCTTGCCGCTTGGGCGCAGAAGGTGGCGAAAGCCGCAACGGGAGCGGGTGCCACGCCCTCTGCGCAGCAAAACAATGATATCATCATGAAGGTGATCTTGAAAAAATAGAAGAGAGGCTTGGATGGAAGACGAGCTGGCAAGCTTTAAAACCCCAGCCGTGAGGGCTTTTTGGCTTGCGGAGTGGTTGAATTGACCGATAATCTCTTTGAGCGCCGAATATGCCGAAAAAGAATCTTTGTGTCAACAAAGATTTCTAAATTTCCATTTCAGCCGGCATGGAACGCGCAATTCGCCCTCCGCGGCCGTGTCACCCCATCCCCGACGGCGGAATACCCGACCGCAGACCACCACCGCCCGCCGCTGTTCTTACCGCCTGTCAGTGAAACGGCACCCGAAGTTCAGTTTTTTGACGAAAAGGAAAAGGTGTTCTTGATAGCCGTCAACGCCTCAGCCTCACCCTGGGGTGCGCCGGGTCTGCGAATTTCCATGATTACCCAGAGCCGTTCGGCGTTTTCAGCCATGGCATAGTCATAGGTCGCCCGGTCTCCCGATCTAAGGGTCACTTGGCCCTGCAGCCATCCGGCGCCCGCCGCCGCATTGGCCTTCAGGGGGCTGATTTCAATATCTTCACCATAAAGTTGTTTCAGGGGTGTGACCATGTCGATGTAAAACTGCGGCAGCGTGTACCCATCGGTATTTTTGGTGTTGAGGATCCAGAGTTCCAGCTTGTGCGAGGGGGATTGCAGTTGAAGCTGTTCAACTTCATACTGAAGCCCCTGGGTTTTGTGCCAATCGATTGGATAGCGAAGCTCAAAATACCCGTGGGGATCGGCAAAATCGACGTTGTCCCGCTCCTGCTTCGGGGTTTTGGCGGCAGCGGCGGAGACGTTGGAAACCGTCTCAACGGCCCCGTGACTATTTTGGCCATCAGTGTCCCCCGAAGCATCTGGCGGCGGATGGTTTTCCCGGTCGGGTTTTGCCGCGTCGGCCGTTTTGGGCGGCACGGGTTTGGGGGGCGTGCGGTCCGGTTGAGGCGCGGTGCCTGAAGTCGGGGTACCTGTTTGTGTGCCGGTCTTTTGAGTATCGCTTTTTACGCCGGTCTCTTCGCCAGAGGAAGTCTTGACGTTCGTCAGGTAGGCACTGAATACCCAACCTATGCGCCCCTCCTGGGTTGTCACCTCTCGCCACTTTCGATGGGAGTTGAGAATTGTAACCTGGGCCCCCTTTTTTAGAACGCCCAGAATCGGAGATTCCATCGAAGGCCCCGCCCGCAAGTTCAAAGCACCACTTTGCACAGTCGCTGTTTCACCTAGCGGTGATCTGAGAGTCTGGGAATCGATCTCAGCGGCTTGGGAGGAATCCTCGCCCGGATGAGGGCTTTTCTGCGAAACCTCGAGCAACTTTTTGGGTGTAAAGGCCCATGTGTTGAGGATCATCATCAGCGTTAAAAAAATTGCTAACTTTTTGATTTTATTTTTTTCCATCCAAATGAGCTGTTTTCCTTTCATGCTCGGACGCCGCGAAACGGATTGAACCATTTTTACGGGATTTTCATTATCCTACAGCATGTCCCGGCAGTGCGCCAGCCTTGGTTTATTGCATGGCTTCGGGAACGAGTTCGATCTCGATTCGGCGATTCATTCTTCTGCCTTCGATGGTTTGATTGCTGGCGATCGGATCTGCAGCCCCCATGCCGATCGTCTGGATGCTCAGCGGATCGATACCTTTTGATACCATTAGGGTTTTTCCCTGGCGCGCACGCGCGTCGGAAAGGGTCACGTTGTAACCGGGATCCCCCTGAGTATCCGTGTACCCCCTGATGATCAGGCGTGTGGCCGGGTAGAGCGCTATAAATTCTGCAATGACATCCAGCGTCTCCCTGTCCTGGTCTGCAATGTCGGTTGAATCGTGCTCGCATTGAATGATAAATTTCTGGGCTGGGACGGGAATTCGTCTTTGGACATCTGCGAGATAAGTTTGCGCATCTCTGGTTGTCTGCTGGGCCGGCGCTCCTGGGGATTTATGTGCACCCCCCAAGGGTGTGTTCTGAGGTGAAACCTTATTCTCCGGCGTTTCGGCTTCAGGTGGCTGTCCTGAGGGTTGGGAGCCCATGGCACTGGTTTTGTTGGATCCTGCCGATGGGAGACTCGGCTGCTTGAAACCCGGAAGCTGCGGCTTGGGCTTTCGCAGGTCCTCGACCGGTAGTGCCTCGTTGTCGTGGGTATTTACCGCCGCGGGATTGTCGTCACCCTCGGAAATGGCCTGGACAGCTGAAGACCCCCAGGAGCCCCAACCAACACGTTGAAAAAACGATTGAGACCAACTTCTGCCTTTTTCCCTTACTATAGCGAGACCCCCCGCATCAAAATGAAAAGGAAACCATAGAAGTGCCAGCAGGCAAAATATCAGTGGTAGGCGCGGCCAGCGGAATTTGGCGGCGAGCCCGTGGTTTATGTCTTGTGCGGTGCTTGAGGCCCAGGTGGTGCGGAGTGGCGGGGTTGTTTTCCGATCGACGATTGCTTTGGTGGTCGGGGGTGGCGATGCCAAAACCGTGGCCGGGGGCACATTTGTCTTTTCCTGCGCGAGCAGCGCCCTGGCGTTTTGGATGTAGTTCTGAAGGAGAATCAGGTCACAGCTTCGATTGACTTTTTCCAAGGGCGTGGAAATTTCGATTTGCCTGCGGAGCTTGGCGGCAATTTTTTTGCTTACTTCAATATTTTGAATAATTTGGGCTGGCTCATCCGCGACAGGCGGTACGTTTCCAATCAGATTGAGGGTATCGGTCAAGGACATGCCCTGGGAATGGGCGCTTAGCATAAATTTGATC
>JBAPYE010000552.1:0-6792 GCA_049284575.1 Desulfobacterales bacterium | reverse complement strand
AGGTGGTAGTGGTCAGCGGCGGCGCCCGCGGCGTCACCGCCCACTGCGCTCTTGAACTGGCGCGCGCGGCGCAGCCGACCCTCATTCTGCTGGGCCGCAGCCCGCTGCCGGACGGGCAGCCGTCGTGGTTGAGCGGCCTGACCGACGAAAAAGCCGTCAAAAAGGCGATTATCGCCAATGAACTGCAGGGACAAAAAGTGTCGCCGGTCGTGGTGGAAAGTGCGTTTCAAAGACACCGGGCTGCCCGTGAAATTTCGTCCACCCTGAAAAACCTGCGCGCCACCGGCGCCCAGGTCGGCTACTATCCCGTCGATGTTACCGACACGGCCCGGGTCAACGGGCTGATGACCCGCGTGCGCGCGGAATACGGCCCCATCCGGGCCATCGTTCACGGCGCGGGCGTCCTGGAAGACCGCTTGATCGGCGCCAAGACAACCGAACAGTTCGACCGGGTGTTCGACACCAAGGTGGCCGGCCTGGCCGCCCTCCTGGAGAGCCTACGGGCAGATGAACTGCGCTATCTGGTGCTTTTCTCGTCGGTGGCCGGCCGCATGGGCAACCGCGGTCAGGTGGATTACGCCATGGCCAACGAGGTGCTCAACAAACTCGCCTGGCAGGCCGCTCAGCAGCGGCCCGGCTGCAAGGTAAGCGCTATCAACTGGGGGCCCTGGGACGGCGGCATGGTGACGGCGGCCCTGAAACGCGAATTCCAGCGTCAGGGGGTCGGCCTGATACCCGCCCGCGAGGGTGCGGCCTGCCTGGTGCGCGAAATGCGCGGCGATGCCGCCGAGCCGGTTGAGGTCGTCATCGGCAGCGCGCTTCAGCCGCTGCCCGAAGCGGCCCTGGTTAAACCGTCGGCGGAGACGGCGTCAGCGGCAGCCGCCAGCACCCCCCTCTATCTCACCCAGAAGCACGAGGTGGACGTCGCCACCTTTCCGGTCCTCACCTCGCACCAGCTCGACGGGCTGCCGGTGGTGCCCTTCGCCCTGATGGCCGAGTGGTTCGGCGACAGCGCCCTGCACGCCAACCCGGGCCTGGTCTTCGCCGGCCTCGACGACATCCGGCTGCTCAAGGGCATCCGTCTGGAGAACGGCACCAAGACCATCCGCCTGATGGCCGCCAAGCCCCGCAGAAGGGACGGGGTCTTCGAGGTCGAGATGGAAATTCGCAACGGCTTCAAAGGCGGCCAGGAGATGATCCATTCCCGCGCGCGGGCCATTTTAAACGACCGCCCCCTCTCCCCGCGAACGGTTACCGCCGGCGACATCACGCTGGCGGGGGAACGGCCCTACCCGCGCAGCGTCGATGAAATTTATGACGAGATCCTCTTTCACGGCCGGAGCCTCAGGGGCATCACCGAGATCGTCGGCATTTCATCAGCGGGCATCATCGCGCGCATCGCCGCGGCGCCGGACCCGGCCCAGTGGATCGCCCACCCGACGCGGCGGCAGTGGGTCGCCGACCCGCTGGTTCTGGACGCCGCCTTCCAGTTGGCGATCGTCTGGTGCCACGAGGAAAGGCAGGCCGTTTGCCTGCCGAGCTACTGTGCCCGATACCGCCAGTACTGCCGGCAGTTCCCCGCCGAGGGGGTCACGGTCCTTTTGCAGATCACCGCGGTCACGGCCCGCAAGATGTGCGGCGACTTTACCTTCCTGGATGCCCACAACGTGGTCCTGGCCGAGATGGCGGGCTACGAGGCGATCATCGATGCCGACCTGATCCGGGCCTTCAAGCCCCGTAACAGCGCTCTGTGTGCCTGAATGCGGCCATCGCTGAAACTATTTCGGGAGTTGGCGGCGGCCGTGGGGCTGCTGACGCTGCTGTTGTGGGCCGCGCCGTGCCCCGCGGCCAAAGACACCCTGACCGAAGTCAGGCTGCCGGAGGCCCTTGCACCGGGAATCCATCATCTCCTGTCCCTTGTGGAGCCCCCGCAGACCGCCATTTTCCAGCCGGCAGAGATCGCATCCGTGCTGGCCTTCGTGCGCGACTCCAAACCCGAGGCCACCCTCTTCTATGCCGATAGCCCCGCGGAACTGACCTCCGCCTTCCACGAATTCGATATCGCCTGCTCACTGGCGCACGTGCTGCGGTATGCGTACAACCCGGATGTGCCTGGCTACCTGCTGACACCCTCTTCGATCCACTACTCCTCATGGTCCGAGGTCAACGGCCGCCCGCAGCCGCTGCCCCGGCTCTGGGAGGTCGCCCTTGCCCCGGGTGAATTCCACCTGGTCCGGGGAGTCGAACAGATCGAAATCACCCCCGACCTTTTCACCGGCGCATACTACCGCTACGCTAACGACAAACTCCTGATCCTGTGCCACCATGAGGGGCGCCGGGTTCTGATTTCACTCTCCAAACAGCAGAAGCCCTCGGATATCGGTAAAAGAGGGATGGTGCTGGGCCGGGACGCGGAGTGGGATTATTTTTATTCCGGCCAGCCGGGGCTGGACAAACCGGGGTTGGGGTGGGTGAAATCCCATATGTACGACTCTCTCGCCCTCATGGTTTACTACGAAATGGACCCGGAGACGCCGCTGCTGCGCTGCGCAACGTTCAAATGGCTGCGAGCCGGCTGGGCGAACATCAACTTTGTCCAGAAAAACCACATTTACCGGGGACTTGAGCGCTTCGGCAAAGACTTCAAAGAACTCCTTGAAACCCCGTTGCTGCCCGAAACCGATGAAGTCAGCCGGGTGACCGCCGGCTTCAAAGACCTGTCCATGAACGCCCTGCGGGAAACCGCACGCAACCACTTCACCAACCTTCAGGCCCGCTACGGCCGCGACAACGACACTCTGGACGCACGCATCGAAGCCGTTTTGACCGACGACAGCTACCTGAACCACATGAACCGGGAAGAACTGGAAGCCATTCTGGTGAAGGCCTACCTCAAGTGCCTCCTCGGCAAAAAACCCGGGCCCGGCACGCCGGGCGGGTTCTGCCGGGAAATAACACACCGGGTCCCGCGGAACCCCGAGTGATTTCGCTAAACCAGCCCCCGAATCATGGGCGCCAGCGAATCTCGGCGGCGGTTTGAGGACCGATCAGGGTGTACTGCAGGCTGGGCGGCATCCGGGTGTCATGGGCGGCGAGGGGTATGCGCGCGGCCATGATTTCGGCCAGCGGCTGCGGGTAAAGGGGGTTTTGATCGGGCCGGGCAAACCCCTGGGGGAAAAGCGGAAGCCCGCTGGCGGGGTCGTACTTGTCCGTCGCCCCGACGGTGTGCAGCAGCTCGTGGGCGATGACGACGTTGTCGCGGGCGGTGTTATCCGCGCTGGCGTGGGCGTAGACGACCCCCAAGAGCCCCTTCTGGAGCCCCAGGGAATCCTTCAACCGCCGGCCGCGGCGGGGTTCGTGGTAAAGAACGAAGATCTTGATATCGGGCGAATCGTCAGACAGGGTATCGGCCTGCCAGGCCCAGCAGCGCAGTTTGAGGCTCCACCAGATCACGGCCAGGGGGTCGGGGTCGGCGGGCGCTGGCGGGGGCAGCGTACGGACTTCAGGGGCCAGCCGAATATGGAAGGGGTCGTCCAGCAGCAGCGCGTGGCGCCGGGCCTCCTGCTGCATGAAGGCCGTGATGGGCTCAAAGCTGCGGGGCGCCAGGTTTTGGATAAAACGCCCGGCGGCATCGCTGTCATCGGCATTGATCGGGTAAATTCCCACCGTCAGGGGTGCGTCCCAGTCGGTGGTGCGGGCCTTGGCCAGCCAGCTGTGCCCGGCCACCACGATCAGCACCAGCATCAGGGCCGCAATCCGGATATAGCGCCAAAACCCGGGGGCAAGCCGAGGTTCGGGCGGCGGGGCGCCAACCACGGGCCCCCCGGCGGTTGACCGTCTGCGGGAGGCATTGGCCCGGTATTTGGCAAAAATCACCCCGCAGCGGACGCACGCGTCGCTTTCAGGCTGATCGAAGCCGCACTGGGGGCAGAGCCGGCGTTTTCCCGGTAGCGCGTAGGCCGGGGGCGAAGCTGAAACACTCCCGGCCGCGGGCCCGGGGGACACCTCAGCGCTGCGGTCCGGCCGAATCTCGCAGCACGCGCCGGCATCGGCCAGAATCCGCTGGTAGCGGTGGGCAGCCGCGGCGTCGAGCCCGGTTTTGAGCACGACCGGCTGCCCTGTGAAAAGTTTGGCCGCCGCCCGCCCCCGGCCCTTGAAGAGGGCCGCCAGGTTGCGCGCGACCCGGTCGCGATCGCACCCGGGGGCGAGCTCGCCTGAAAAAATGATGGTGAAACGCGGCATGGCAACGAATCCGGAAAGCTTTCCCAGCGTTGTTGATACGTGATGCGCGCAGCGGGCCGGCCGGTTGAACGGGTGCTCTGTTTATCGGTCGGAAAGCTGCTGCGCTTGAGGCCCGCCGGCGGGCGGCCTCTGCTGGTCGCAACACCCATCGGAGAGCCCCGGAACCATCGGCTGCCGGCAGCCGGACACACCCCAGTGCCCTCATCAGCCCCAATACCGGCGCGGCGGCCCGACCGCCCCGCCCGAGGAGTCCAATGAACGACGCCCATATCGCCGCCATCGTCACCGAATCCGGCCTGCGCCCCGCGCAGGTCGCCGCAACCGCCGCTCTGCTGGCCGAGGGCGCCACGGTGCCGTTTGTCGCCCGCTACCGCAAGGAGGCCACCGGCAGTCTCGACGAAATTCAGATCACCCTGGTCCGGGACCGGCTGGCCGCCCTTGCGGCCCTGGACGCCCGCCGGGAAGCGGTTTTGAAGTCCCTCGAACAGCACGGCCACCTGACCGATGAATTGAAGACCAAAATCGATGCCGCCTCGAGCCTGTCCGAGTTGGAAGACCTTTACCTGCCCTATCGCCCCAAACGCCGCACCCGGGCGACCATGGCGCGCGAGAAAGGCTTGGCGCCGCTGGCGCTGACCCTCTTCGAGCAAACCGGGTGCTCGCCCGCCGAGGAGGCCGCCGCCTTCGTGGATCCGGAAAAGGGCGTGGCCGACAGCCAAGAGGCCCTCGCCGGCGCCCGGGACATCATGGCCGAAATGATCACCGAACACCCCGCGGCGCGCGCCGATTTGCGCCGGCTCTTCGCCGCCCGGGCCGTGATCCGCAGCACCGTGGCCACCGGCCAGGAAGCGGCCGGCGCCAAGTACCGCGATTATTTCGACTGGGCCGAACCGGCGGCAAGCGCCCCGTCGCACCGCATCCTGGCCATGCGCCGCGGGGAGCGTGAGGACATGCTGAACGTCAGCATTGCACCGGCCGAAGAGGCGGCCCTGACGCTGCTGGAAGGTCGCTTCGTCCGCGGCAGCGGCGAGGACGCCGAACAGGTCCGCATGGCGCTGCACGACGGCTACCGGCGGCTGCTGTCGCGGGCCATGGAAACCGATGCCCGCCTGGCGCTCAAGGAGCGTGCCGACCGCGAGGCCATCCGGGTGTTTGCCGGGAACCTGCGCCAGCTGCTGCTCGCCCCGCCGCTGGGGCCCAAGCGGGTGATGGGCATCGACCCGGGGTTTCGCACCGGGTGCAAAGTGGTCTGCCTGGACCCCCAGGGAAAGCTGCTGCACCACGACACGCTTTTTTTTCACACCTCGGAAAAGCGCCGGGAGGAGGCCGTCCAGAAAATGGCCGCCCTCTGTGAGGCCTATCAGATCGAGGCCATCGCGGTGGGCAACGGCACGGCCGGCCGGGAAACGGAAACCCTCGTCACGGGCCTGCCCTGCGCCACAGGCAGAACGATCCTGCTGGTCAACGAAAGCGGGGCTTCGATCTATTCGGCATCCGAGACCGCGCGCGCGGAGTTCCCCGATCTGGACCTGACCGTTAGGGGCTCGGTTTCCATCGGCCGGCGCCTGATGGACCCCCTGGCGGAGCTGGTCAAAATCGACCCCAAGTCCATCGGCGTCGGCCAGTACCAGCACGACGTGGACCCCGGCGCCCTCAAGGAGGCCTTGGACGACGTGGTGGTCAGCTGCGTCAACGCCGTGGGGGTGGATGTCAACATGGCCAGCGCCGAACTGCTGGCCTATGTTTCCGGCCTGGGCCCTCGGCTGGCGCGCAATATCCTGCTTTTCCGAAACGAAAACGGTCCGTTCCCCTCCCGCGAGGCGCTGAAGCAGGTCCCGCGCCTGGGCCCCAAGGCGTTTGAACAGGCTGCGGGGTTTCTGCGGGTCAAAAACGGCGCCCACCCCCTGGATGCCAGTGCCGTGCACCCGGAGAGCTACCCCATCGTGGACCGCATGGCCCATGACCTGGGCTGCCCGCTGACGGATCTGCTGGCCGCACCTCAGCTGCATCGCAAAATCGACCTTGAGCGCTATGTGACCGAGACCGTCGGTCTGCCGACCTTGACCGATATTCTGGAGGAACTGGCCAAACCCGGGCGGGACCCGCGGGAGACCTTCGAGGCGTTTCATTTTGCCGAGGGCGTGGCAACCCTCGAGGATTTGCAGCCGGGAATGAAACTTCCCGGTGTGGTCACCAATGTCACGGCTTTCGGGGCGTTTGTGGACATCGGGGTCCACCAGGACGGCTTGGTGCATGTGAGCGAACTGGCCGACCGCTTCGTCAAAGACCCCGCCCAGGTGGTACGGGTGCAGCAGCGGGTAAAGGTTACCGTGCTGGCGGTCGATCTGGCGCGCAAACGGATTTCGCTCTCGATGAAAACGGTGCCCGCAGAAGCCCTGCCCCGCGAGCAACCGGCAGCGCCGCCTGGGGGCGCCCCGGGACGATCCAAGGGACCCCGCCGGACTTCCCAAAAGCAAAACCAGGCCCGGCCGTTCAACAACCCGTTCGCCGCCCTGGTGGAGCGATCCAAAAAACCGTGACCCCCTGCCG
>JBAPYE010000551.1:0-2825 GCA_049284575.1 Desulfobacterales bacterium | reverse complement strand
CTGAACAAGCTGCACTCTCCGTTTAAAGCCCTATCCACAAGCCTTTTGGAAGGAGATCGCATGCCGGCCGGAGAACCCCCTCCCACCTCGGCTGATTCGGAACCCCCCCGCCTCCTGTACAAGGTGTTTGTCTCCAGCACCTACCTGGACAATGCAGAGCGGCGCAAGCTCGTCCAGGACGCCATCACCACGGCCGGTATGCTCTGGCACGGCATGGAGTTGTTCACCGCCACTACCAAGCCCACCGTCGAGAAGTGCCTACAGTATGCACGTGAAGCCGATGTCTTGGTGGGGATCATCGCCCGACTTTACGGCTGGGTCCCGGACGGCAGCGAGATCTCCATCACTGAGATGGAGTACGACGCCGCCCGGGAGCGGCTGATGTTTCTGATCGACCCCTCGCTGTCGGTAAAACCGGAAATCGACTTTGATCCGCTCCCGGAGCGCTGGAAGAAGCAGGAGAAGCTGGAGTCCTTCAAGCGGCGCATCCAAAAAGACCAGATGCCCGCGCTTTTCAAGGAGACCACCCTGCAGGCCAAGGTGCTAAAGGCCCTGAACGACTGGCGCGAAGCGCTCGAAAAACCGGAGTCGGAAGAACCGGAGGCTTCAAGACCAAAGGCCCTGGTTTCACAAGCCGGCGATTTCGACGAGGAGGTCCGCTCCTATCTTCGCAAGGCCGAGTCCCTGCACGCCAGCCTGCCGGTGGCCGGTTTCGCCACCCGGCTCAAGGTACCCATCGACATCGAGGATATCTACGTGCCGCTGAGGGCCATGCTGGATCTGCGGGGGGTGGACGACGAGTGCTTTTTCGCCGATTCCGAAGATGCTAAAAAGAAGCTCTGCGGCCGTGGCGCGGGCTTGAGATTTCGCTTCCCGAGGCTTTCGGCCAAGCCCAGAAGCGCGGGTTTCGCAACATTCTGATCCTGGGCGATCCGGGTTCGGGCAAAACCACCCACTTGAAGCGCGTCCTGCTCTACTGCCTGCGCAAGGGGCCGGCCGGGATCGGACTGCCGGCGGATATGCTGCCGGTGTTTTTGCCCCTGCGCAACCTGCGGGACCTGGAAAAGGGGCTGGACGCCTTTTTCGAGAGCGAGCTTGACAGCCCGCATCTCAAAACCCCGCCCGGCTTCGGCTGCCGCATGCTGGGCCGTGGCAATCTGCTCTATCTTCTGGACGGGTTGGACGAGGTGGTCGATCTCGCCCAGCGGGAGCGGGTCGCCCGCTGGATCGTCGCCGCCCAGCAGGCCGATCCCACCTCCCGCTTCGTGGTCACCTGCCGCTTTGCTGGCTATAGCCCCGGCGTGCATCTGGGCGCCGCTTTCCTGGAGATGCACCTGCGCCCGCTAACCGAGGAGCAGGTGGCGGCCTTCGTTCACAACTGGTACCGGGTGGTGGAAAGGGGGCTGGCCGTGGACCCCGACCAGGCCGAAGGCATTGCCCGGGAGAATGCCGAAAAGCTGATCGCGCGCCTCAAGGAAGAGGATTTTCGCCTCCGGCGGGTGTTCGAACTTACCCGCAACCCGCTGCTTCTGGCCAACATCTGCCTGGTCCACCGCCACCGGGGCGAGCTGCCCCAGAAACGCGCCCGGCTCTACGAGGAGTGCATCGATGTGCTGCTCGAGCACTGGCGCAAGGCCAAGGGGCTTTCCATCGGTGTCACCGCCCAGGAGGGCCGGCGGGTGCTGCAGCCGGCCGCTCTGTGGCTGCACGGCCAGGAGGGGCGCACCCGGGCCACCGCAGAGGAGCTTGCGCCCCAGATCGCGCCGGCCCTGAAAGCGGTGGGCTGGCAAGGGGGCAGCGCCGCTGATTTCCTGCGCACCATCCGGGATGACAGCGGCCTTTTGACCGGCTGGGGCCTCGATCAATACGGCTTCATGCACCTGGGGTTCCAGGAGTACCTCGCCGCGCGCGAGATCCGCCGCCGGGGTTTTAAAGAGCCGGAACTGCTGCGGGAATTGGCCGCGCATTTCGGCGAGAGCTGGTGGCAAGAGGTGACCCTGCTGCTGCTGGCCCTGGAGGAGCCCTCGCATTTTGAGGCCTTCATGGGCGAGGTGGTCAAAAACGCTGCCTTCGCGAAACACTCGGACTGGGTGGATTTTTGCCTGGACGAAGCCGCCGAGACCACCCCTGAGCCCTTTGCGGCGCTGCTTGAAAAATCACCCGGCGAGCAAGAATCGCTCTGGCGCCGCCAGGCCGCCGCCCTGCGGGTGCTGGAGCGCCTGGCCCCGGAGCGGATCGATGCCCTGCAAGAGTCGCTTTCCCGCCACCCCTACGAGGCCATCCGGCGGCGCCTGGCGGAGCGCGCCGCCATGGGGGCAATCGACGCCACCGTCAACGCCATTGATGGGTATGAACTGGTGAGTATCCCGGCTGGTAGCTTCTGGATGGGTTCCCTTGAAACCGAAAAAGACCGTTATGATAACGAAGGGCCGCGTCATCAGGTGGCACTTCCAAGCTTCTACCTGGGCCGCTACCCGGTCACCAACGCGCAGTACGACCGGTTTTTAGAGGCGAACCCCAAGGCACCGAAACCGGTGTATTGGGCCGACCGAAAATTCAACCAGCCCCGGCAGCCGATGGTAGGCGTGAGTTGGGAGGACGCCCGGGCCTACGCCCGCTGGGCGGGGCTGCGCCTGCCCAGCGAGGTCGAATGGGAATACGCCTGTCGGGCGTGCACGCCCACCCGCTTCCACAGCGGCGACAGCCAGGCCGACCTGAAGCTGGTCGGTTGGCACGACGCCAATTCAGAGGGCCGACTGCACCCGGTGGGCGAAAAGGCGCCCAACGGCTTCGGGCTCTACGACATGCACGGTAACGTCTGGGAG
>JBAPYE010000550.1:0-7015 GCA_049284575.1 Desulfobacterales bacterium | reverse complement strand
CCCCAGTACGGCTACCCCGTAGACCAGCGCCAAACCCACCACCAGGGCGTAGGGCAGCGGCGCTGAAAACCCGATCCCGAAGCTGATCAGCGCAGAGGCCACCATGATGACCCCAATGGTTTTACGCCGCCCGAAGCGCCGGCAGAGTTCGTTCCCGCCGATGCTGGCGGGCAGCCCGATGAGGTTCACCAGCGCCACCACCTGGGTGGGGCTCCAAGTCGCCAGGTCCGGCGGCTGCAGCTGGCGGCTGAAGGCCAGAAACGCCACCATCCAGGAGCGCAGGCTGAAGAGCTCCCACATGTGGGCGGCATAGCCCAGGATAAACGCCATGGTCTGCCGGCTGCGCAGCACGACCGCCAGACCGGCGCGCCAACGGGGCGTGGCCTGGGTAAGGTCCACGCGGCCGGGGGGGGCGCCGACCCCCACCAGGACCGCCCCCGCGAGGGTCAGCACCCCCGCCGCGGCAAAAGCCCAGCGCCACCCCAGGACCAGGTGCACCTCGCCCGCCAGCAGGTAGGAGAGACTCGCCCCGACGCTGAAAGACGCCGTGTAAAAGGACACGTAGCGCGACTGACGCGCCCCCTCGGCATGGTCGCTCAGCAGTTTCAGCCCCGGCATGTAAACACCGGCCAGGCTGACCCCGGCCAGAAAGCGGAAAATCAGCGCCGACCAGAAGCCGCTTGCCAGCCAGGCAAACCCCAGCGCGGCCGCAGCCCCGATCAGCAGCCCGAAGAGCAGGATCCCGCGGGCGTCGCGCTTGTCGGTCAGGACGGTCAGCAGCGGCACCGCCGCCACATACGCCCCGTAATAGACCGCGCTCAACCACCCGGCCTGCACGTTGCTCAGCTGCCAGGTTTCCAGGAACAAGGGCAGCAGCGCGGCAAAGGTCGCCAGCCCCGCCAGCCCGAGGATTTCCACCCCGCACAGCAGCAGGGTCACCCGCAGAGGGCCCTTGGGATTGTTCGACATGACAGTCCTCTGCTCCCGTAGGGTCAAAAGGAACCACGCGTGCAGGCAGCCATTTTTTGGGGGGCCGTTGACACTGAAAGGGTGTTCTCCGCGCCGGTGAAAGCCCGGCAGCCGTTGATGCGCCGTGGGAAAGGCCCTGTCAGCATTTTGGCGCTGTCATCGCCATGGCCGCCCGGCACACTACTTGTTGATCTTAAAAAAGAAATTGAATACCAGGGACAAAAACGAAGGCAAAAGCGGAATGACAATCATCCCCAGGAAAGCCTCGATTGATTTGAAATTAAAAGGCCATACTGGAATTGTCCTGATCAGATCGTTTCGGGTTTCCTCCAGTTTCTGAAAAATTTGAATCTCATTTTCCAGGCCCGCACTTTTGAAGTCGGCACGGATTAATTTTTCAAACAGCATTTTTCCTTTCTGACTTATCCGGGATATGAATTGCTCTTTTTCTGCCTTCATTTTGTAATGCGGTGCACCAAGCGGGAAAAAAAACAGCAAAGGCGCCAATATGGCATAGCCACCGAGCATCAATGGATTTCCAATGTCTGAAAACAAGGGCAGCTCCTGAACCAGAATCTTATCAATTACTTTCAAAGAAATATACACTCCGAAAAGCAGAAGAATGTAGTTAAAAAACATGCAGGTGCTGCTGATGCGTTTGAGCCCACAGCTCCCATCAGGATGCCAAGGGTCCAGTTTGATATTGAACTTCCCGGCATTGAAAAATTCGTGAAGCCCCCACGAAAAGATCACCACCTTCCAAATCAAAACCAGAGCCCAGTATATCAGGACGACTTGAATCAACGCAGCATAGGCCCCCACAGGCGTAAGACCTTGACGGCTGCTTAGAACATCCATCAGGATCGGCCCTCCCACCATCCAGCTTGGATCTTCACGTTCCAAAATCTGATGGAAATACAAACAGTTCAAGACAAATGTGGCCCCCATGAAGACCACGGGGTGAAGGTAGCCGTTGAACCTGCCCGAAAGCCACTTACGGAAATTGTCGATTTGTTCGGGCTGCTTTTCTTGAAGCGTGTTTTCGAAGAGGTATTCAAACAGATCGGGGATCCCCTGATAAAATCGAAGGGTTAACCCGATGACGAATGGAAATAGATACAACAGTGAAATAGACCAGCTAATGTTCTCCAGGTAAGTGACATAGTCATCGGAGTTCTCCCCCCCTGTGATCACCGCCCAGACCGTCAGACTGAGGGATACCAGTAAAAAAAAGAGAATCCCCAATCTAACCGGTGTTACAAATTTACAGGACGCGATGGCTTTGATCACCGGTTCCGTTTCGTAGACCTGAAAATGAAAGCGTGATTCAGTTGTCATTTTTCAAACTCCCCAATGCGCTGCGCCGTCTGGAAGGTGAAGTTTTGTTTAAACGCAACCCGCTGTGCTGACACTGGCAACACGGCCGTTGAATAGGCCACGGGACCGTTTTTTGCCTCAAGACGCGGGCGAGAGGTTTTCCCGTTTCATTTCAAGCACCCCGACCGCCAGAATGTTGGTCAGCAGCAGCAGGCCGATGGCGGTGACACCGGCCCAACCGAAGCGCTGGTAGCCGTAGCCGCTGACCGTAATGCCGATCGAGCCGCCCAGGTAGTAAAACAGGATGTAGAGCGCGTTGGCGCGGCCGCGGCTGCGGCGCAGCCTGCGGTTCATGCTGCCGGCGGCGGCCGCGTGGATGGCGAAAAACCCCGTGCAGACCCCCGCCAGGCCGGCGCTCACGGCCCACAGGCTGGGGGCGTGGGTAAGCCCCAGAGACGCCCCCAGCACCAATGCCCCGATCACGATGGTGGCGCCGTTGCCCAGGCGGTTGCTGATCTTGCCCGAGGCCGGGGCCACCACGATGCCGGTGACATACGCCAGATACATCAGGGTGATCACCTCGGTGGAAGCACCGAAACCCGGCCCGGCCAGGTAAAACGGCAGGTAGTTGAAAAGCGCCGAGAAGACCCAGAAGGCGCTGAAAGCCACCGAGAAGATCCGCAGCAGATCGGGGCGCGCCATCAGCGCCACAAACCCGTCGGCGCCGGCGTCGCCCGTGGCCGCCCTCTTCTCGCGCGGCAGCCACACCAGGGCGGCCACGGTGGCGGCACAGACCAGCACCGAGACCGTGACAAAGGCGTAGCGCCAGTGCAGCGGGGGGTGGATCCAGCCGCCCAGCAGGCGGCCGCCCAGGCCGCCGGCAACCGTGGCGGCAACGTAGGACCCCATGATCACGTTGAGGCGTTCCGCGGGGAGGCTGCGGGCCAGGTAGGCGACCAGACAGGTGGTCATGGCCGGGATAAAGAGGCCCTGGACAAAGCGAAACAGGATCAGCAGCGCCATCTGATCGGTCGCGGCGCACAACAGGCCGAAGAGGGTGACGACCATACCGCCGACGGCGATCAGCGGTTTTACGGGGTAGCGGTCGGCCAGACGGCCAAAAGGCAGGTTGGCCAGGGCGATCCCCAGAATGACGGCCGAGACGGTCAAGGACGCCTGTTTTTCGTCCACGCCGAACTCCTGGCGGATCACCGGCAAAACCGGCTGCACCAGGTAAATGGCGGTGAAAGCGGCCGAGACCAGCGCAAAAACAAGCGTTTGCAGGCCAAAGGTGCCAACGGGTCTTGGGGACATCGGGCTCCTGTCCGGCAGACGGCCGCCGGCGTGTCAGGGGCGCTTTCCAGCGGGCATGGGCGGAACCAGCAGAGTGGGGTCGATGCGCTGCCCGAACCAGTTCATGCGCCAATCCAGGTGGGCGCCGGTGACCCGCCCGCTGGCGCCCACGCGGGCGATCACCTCGCCTTGGCGCACGGCCTGACCCTCCCGCACCAGGATGGCGCTCAAATGCAAAAAGGTGGAGGACACCCCATGGCCATGGTCGAGAATCAAGGTGCGGCCGGAGAAGAACATGTCCGGGTGGACCAGGCTGACCACCCCGTCGGCGGGCGCCTTGACCGGGGTCCCGGCCGGGGCCGCGATGTCCACCCCGTAGTGGGGCTGGCGCGGGGCGCCGTTTAAAATCCGCTGGCTGCCGTAAACTCCCGAGATCCGTCCGTGGACCGGCCAGATGAAGGCCTGCGCAAAATCGGTGCGGGGATCGTCGCGCTGGCGGGCCGTCCTCGCCAGGGCCGCCTCGCGTTGGATGCGGGCGAGGTCTTCGGGCGGGGGCGTGACCTTGCGCTGCGGCAGCCCGTCGATCCGCTGGATGTCGTAGGTGCGCGCGGCGATGCGCACGGGGTGGCGGGTTTCGCGGCCGTCGGCGGCGCGCAGGCTGAGCACACTTTCAAGCGGCGCGTCGCGGTCAAAGCCGATCACGAAAAGCCCGTCGGGCGAAAGGCGCAGGGGGCGATCCTGAAAGGCCACCATGGTCCCCGGCGTCACCCGGCCAGTCAGCAGGCCGCCCTGCACCCGCCGGCCCTTCAGCTCGATAGCGCCTGCCGGCGCCGTCAGGGCCAGCAGGACCAGCCCGGCGACCAGGGGGCGCCACAAGAAGGTGTGCATGGATTCACCTCCGTTTCATTTCTGACGGTTTTACAAGCCCAATTTCTGCTTTGCGCCGCCTCTCCGATTCCCCGCGGCCCAGGCCGGGCCGCTACTCGAACTTGCGCTTGAATTCCAGAAACTCCGCACGCAGGTCGTCCAACGCCTGCCGCAGGTTCGCGACTGCCTGTTCCAGCGCGGCGATCCCTTCGGCGGAAGCCGCCTCAGGCCCCGGCGCGGGTTCGACGGCCTCGGCACCCGGGTCCAGCGGGCAGAAGCAGTGGGCAACGCGGTTTTCCTTGTGCCCCGGCCGGCGGGGGAGTTCCACCACAAACGGCCCCTGCTCGTGGGCGGACAACTTCTGCAGGGTGTGCTCGACCGCCGCCAGGCCGCCAAACTCCACCAGCCGGGAGCTGCGCGCGCGCACCTCCCCGGCGGTCTGGGGCCCGCGCAGGAGCAGTTCACAAAGCAAGGCGAGCTCACTCGCGGAAAAATCGGCCGTGTCCTTGAGGTTGTGCTCGTATTTGGGGGCGCGACTGCCCTGGGTCTTGACCTGCCAGACCAGCCGCCGGCGGCGCAGCCCGTCCAGCCCCCGGATGACGGCCGCCTCGTCCAGGGTCGTGACCGGGTCGCGGTTGGTTTTCTGGTTGCAGGCGGCGACCAGGGCGTTCAGGGTCAGCGGGTAATAATCCGGGGTCGCCATCTGCTTTTCGATCAGCGCCCCCAGGATGCGGGCTTCGACGGGGTCCAGCGAAATCTCCATGCGGCTCCTCCGGCTGCCGGCGCTGCCGGCGGCAAAATAGCGATCTTCCCCTGCAACCGGCGCCCGACCTCAACCCCACCGGCGCAACGATCAAGGTGCGGACGTGCGGGGTTTTTTATCACGGTTTTTGGAAAAACTGGGAATAAAAATGAAAAAATCGGTCCTCCGCCGCACAATCCGCTTGACGCGCGCGGGAGGCGGCCGCACCATACAGGCGATAGGTCAAAACCGGACCGCGGCCGCCGGGAACCCATCCCGGGGCACCGCGGCCGCCGCCCCCCTCGGTGAGGAGCCACGCCCATGCTGGTGAATGCCTTTCCCGGCTTCGACTGCCACATCCACAGCCGCTTTTCGGACGGCTGCGCGAGCCTCGAGACCATGGCCCGCACGGCCGTGGCGCGGGGCTTGAGCGGTGTGGTGTTTGCCGACCACATGCCGCTGCCCTTCGAAAACCGTTATGCCCTGGCGCACCGGCGGCTGGAGGCCTATCGCGCCGAGATCCAGGCCGTGCGCCGGCGCATGAGCGGCCGGTTGCGGGTGCTGATGGGGCTGGAGATGGAGGTCCTGCCGTCCCACAGCGCCTGGAGCCGGGAGATCGCCCAAGGCCCCTGGGACGTCCTGATCGCATCGGTGCACCAGGTGGAAGAGAAAGGCCGGCGCTACCTGATCAACGGCACCGAGGCGGAGTTTATCACGGCCCTGGAAACCGGTTTCGGGGGGGACATCCGGCGCCTCTGCGAGGCCTACTACCGCCAGAGCACCGCCATGGTGAAAACCGGCCTGTTCCGCATCCTGGGACACCTGGACGTGTTGGGCAAGCACAACCCCAACGGCCGCTTTTTCGACGAAACCGCCCCCTGGTACCGGGAGTTGGTGGCAAAACTGCTCGCGGCCGTTCAGCGGGCCGGGATGGTGGTGGAGATCAACACCGGCGGTCTGGACCACGATGCCCGCAACAGCTACCCGGGGCCCCGGATTCTGGCGGCCATCGAAGAAAAGGGCATTCCCGTCTGCCTCTCCTCGGATGCCCACCGGCCGGAGGATGTCGCCCGCCACTTCGCGCGTTTCACGACGGCGCCGCAACAGGGGGCCTGAAGGCGCCGGGCGCCTTTCAGGCCCTCGGGTGCCATTTGCGCCAGCCGCGGTAGGCCGCCAGCTCGCCCTGCAGCGCGTTGATGATGGTGGTCAAGACGGCCAGGTCATCCACGAAGCCCAGCAGCGGAATGAAGTCGGGAACCAGGTCGGTGGGGATGAAAAAATAGCTCAGACCGGCGGCGATCACCCCCAGGGTGATCCCGTCCAGCCGGTAGCGGCCGGCGACGGCATCCCGAAAAAGAGCGTAAAGATCGTTGACCGCCGCCCTGACCTTGCCGAAGACCGGTGCGGCCCGTTCCATTTTGCGCGCAAACGCCCCGTCGTCGTCGAACGCCTTGAAGTCCCGCCCGCCCGCAAAACGCAGCATCCGATCATACGCCTTGCGCCGCCCGGGATCGCCCAGGACGTGATAGGCCTGGTTCAGGACCTTGGTGATCTTTTCGGCCTCGGCCTGCCGCCGGGGGTTTTTGTCCGGGTGAAACGCTTTGAGCTTGCGGCGGTAGGCATGCCGGATCGCTTCCGCGGGGGCTGCGGGATCGACCTCCAGAAACTCGTAATAATTGGGTGTTTTGTCCATGGCGACGGTTTCCGCTGGGATGGCGCACGGCCGTTGGCGGACAGTAGGCGATGAAAGCTGGCCTGTCAACGGCCTTCAGACCGGCAGAGGCCGAAAAGCGGGTCGGCCCCTTTCCCGGCCGCCCGGTGAGGGAT
>JBAPYE010000549.1:0-28347 GCA_049284575.1 Desulfobacterales bacterium | reverse complement strand
CGGCAGGGGTGCATCGGCCGCCGCCGAAGCGGGGGCCGGTGCGGCGAGCGGCTCAACCGGCCGTCTCTCGCGGCGGGGTTCCGAAGCGCGCCAACAGGCTCCCATCACCCCCAGCACCTCGGCTTTGCGCGCCAGGCGCTCCTCGGCCGCCTGATAGGCGCGCCACTGGGTTACAGCGGTTTTGACCGCGGTCGAATTGACCGGCAGCGGCGGATTCAAGAGACGCGTCAGCCAGGCGGCGTTGAAGCCGATCAGCAGCAGCCCCGCCAGAATGAAGGCCCCCAGGGCCAGTCGTCTTGTTCCACCGAAAATCTGCATCGGTAACCCTTCTCGCGATGTGGCGTTCGGCCGCAGCAGGCTTAAATCGCATCGCCTGCGGACCCGGCTGCCGCCCGGGGCGCCGCGACCACCCGGTAGCGATAGTGCAGGCTGATGTCGAACTCGGCGAAGCCGGTGGCCGGATCGGCAGCAATCTTGACCGCCGCCGACGGCAGATAGGGGCATCGTTGTTCCAAAAGGGCCAGAAAGGCGTTACCGTCCGCCAGGGAGCCCACGAACCGCAGGGCAAGCGCCACGCCCTCCGGCGAGGGCTGACCGGCCGCCGGTTCGGCCTTTACAAAGCTCAACCCAAGGCTTTGCGCCAGGCTGCGCAGGGTCTCCTGGGCTGCCAGGAGGCCCAGGTTCGGGGCAGCCACCGCATGATAATAACTGGCCTGCTTCTCGACGACCGCGGCCACCCGGGCCGCCTGCCGGCGGCAGTAATCGGCATCCATGCGCGTCTGCTCCCGGGCCGCCTGCTGGGGTACCAGCCGGTTGATGGCCGTTGTGTTCCAGAGGGTCAAAAGCCCCGCCGCGCTCCACACGACGACCACCAGCACCCAACGTTTTGTAAAACGCGCGTTCATGGCAATTCGAACTCCAGCGCAAACGCATAAACGCCTTGTTCGCCAGCAAGAGCAACGGCGCCGCTTTCATTTCCCTCCGGATGACAGACCACATCTTGCAGGCCCAACGGCGGGCTGATGTTAAACCCCTGGTTCAGGCGGTCCAGAAGGCTCACCAACCGGGTTTCAAATGCCTCCGGACCGGGAGCCGCCGTGACGCCCTCGAGCCGCAGTCCGGGCCGTTCTGCAATCTCCAGCGCCAGGGTCTTGATTCGGGTTCCGGCCGGAAGGCTGCGCATCACAGCCGCCACCGTCTCGGCTGCCGAAGGCTTCCTGGCTTCAGCGCCGATAAACGCCAGGGCATCATTGAACCCCGCCAGCATCTCCGTTGCGGCCACATCGGATACTGCGGAGGCGCCCGCACGGCTTTCTCCCCGTGCAAACCCGCGCCACAGGAAAAGGCTTTCGGCAGCAATGGTCAGCAGCGTGACCACCCCAATCACGACGGCGGCGGTCTGAACCGGTTTCCAGTCCAGTTCGCGCTTCAATCGCCGGTGGGCAATGCCCCGGAAGCCGTTTCCAAGGGCCAAAGCCTCCGCCATGAAAGCGGCAACGGGCGAATCCGACTCTTGCGCCGTAAAAACCGGTTCCCCTTGCCCGGTGCCCAGCGCCAGGGGCTTCACCTCGCGCCCCAGCAGATTTGTGAGAAGCGCGGGATCGTCAACGTGCGGCGACACCAGATAAATGCCGGCCAGGTCCGCTTTGGCTTTCTGGGCGAAGAGATAAAAGCTTTGATTCAGCTCGTAGACCAAGCCGCCGAAACGTTCATCAGGCGACAGCGAAAGATCCGGCAGCGAGATGCTGCGGGAGAACAGAAACCAGCCGTCAAAGAAAAAGTACAGAAAACAGCACCGGCCGACCATCTGAATCAGGCATCGGCCGCCATCGGCGAATTCGCCCAGCTGTCTTCGCAGCTTATGTTCCCACAGCAGGGCGGGAGTGGTGATCAGGTGGGGCACCAGGCCGCAGCCCTCAAGGCGCTCATAAAGCTGGTAGCCCTGTGGTTCTTGCAGGTAGGCGATGGAGAGCCGCTGGTTTTCGGACTCTCCACGGGTGAACCGGGTGGCGTAGAAGGCCTCGATCAACGGCAGTTCAGGATGCGCCGCCTGCAGCTGCCGCTTGGCAAAGGACGCCACCACGCTGGGCTTGCGGGATTGAAAGGCGAAATCCAGCTCTCCAAACCAGTGGTCCGGCACGATTAGCAGGCGAAAGCCCCTTGGGCCGGCTCCTGCTGCCGGTAATGCGGGAGGTGCACCGCCGTCAAGAAAACCCGCCAGGCTGGGCCCCCCCGACCTGAGGTGTGACAGGTCTGATTGGCCGGCCTCAAAGTGGATCTCGTCATCGTGGACAGCGATGATCTGCACGTTTATTTAAAGCCCTATTCTGGGGTTGACCAAAGGCAGCGGCATGGTGCTGGAGCCGCTTCAGATCCAAAAAATCGGTGAAAACCCGCATCACCGATCCTGAACCGGTCCACCGCCGCGCGGCGGGTGCCTTGCATGCGGCAGGGGGCTGCCCTGCGCCAGGCCGCTGCCCCCGATCGATACGTCGGTTGCAGCTCAGAGAGTGTCCTGCGGTTTAAATGTCGCCGCTGCGGCCGGTGATCGCGGCGAAGGGCACAAATACAAGCGCGTACGCCCCGGTTTTTCATGAGGCGGGTTTATGGAGGCCTTCCAGGGGGGAACGACCGCCCGATGCGACTCATGGCACCCAGATCGACTCGGAAGACTAATCTCTTGATTATTTTTTCCAATTTTATTAAAAATTTATTCATTTTTGCGCCAAACCTGAAGCAAATGTGGCGGCTGTATGCAAAAATCCCTGACTGGCATTGGCGCCTTTTTTGGCGGCGCCGCCCTCCTCTGCCTCATGCTGGGAGCCATGCGATCAGCCGACAGCGGGACCGCCAGCCTCGCCGTTTATGGGCTTGCAGGTTTTCTGGGCGGTCTGATCGGACTTGCCGCCGGACTGGGGAGTCTTCGCAGCGCGCATGACCGGCGCCGGATTGCGCGTTTGAATCGCATTCAGGCGGCACTCCGCCGGATCACCCGTCTGGTGGCGGAAGTAAACCACTGCGAAGAGCTGGTTCAGCCGGTCTGCAGCTGCCTGAGGCAATATTTCGGTTATTCCCACGCGTGGATGGCCATCCTGGATAAAGCCAATCAGAGTGCGCTGATAGCCCACGATGGTCTTCAGGTCCCGTTGGAACCGCTGAAATCCGGTTTTGGGGACGGCAATCTCCCCGATTGTGTCCGCCGCGCGCTGTCGCACCCCGGTCCGATCCTGGTCGCCGCGCCCCGCATCGATTGCCGCAATTGTCCGTTTGTTGCCGGGTGCGCCGAACGAAGCGCCATGACGATCCGTCTGGCTTACCGTGACAAGACCTTTGGCGTGCTGTCGGTGGGCGCCGCCCCGGAGGCGCTGATCGACCCGCGCGAACGGGACCTTTTCCAGGTCGTGGCCCAGGACATCGCCTTCGGCCTTTACCAGTTGGATCTCAAAACCCTGCGGCGCCGCACGAGCCAAGCCCTCAAGCGCAGCGAAGCACGGTTCCGCAATCTGGTGGAAAACGCCCTGACCGGGATTTTCATTCTGCAGGACAACAAGGCCGTCTATCGCAACCCGGAGCAGAAAAAGGCGTTCGCCACGCTGCCCAAGCTGTTCAAACTGCAGGAAATGCGGTTGGTGCACCCGGAAGACGTGGAAAAGGTGCGCCGCTTCCAACAGCAAATCAAATCCAGCAAAAAGTCGGTAATGGACATCGATTTCCGATTTTACCCCGACAAACCGCCCGCAAAGGGGGGAGAGATCAAGTGGGTCTTCTGTCGGGTCAGTCGAATCGAGTACCTGGGGCGTGAGGCCTTCTTGTTTTATGTGATGGACATCACCCGCGCCAAAGAGATGGAGCACCTCCTGCGCATTCAGGACAAGATGGCCTCCCTGGGGCGCGTGGCCGCCGGCATCGCCCACGAGATCCGCAATCCGCTCTCCGGGATCAACATCTACCTCAACACCCTGGAGAAAATCCACGACCGGCCGGACTGCCATGAAAAAGTCCGGGAGATCATCGAACGCCTCCAGTCGGCCTCGGGCAAAATCGAAACCGTCATCCGCCGCGTCATCGACTTTTCCAGGCCCACCTCGCCCAAACTGGCCCCGACCCGGATCAACTCCCCCATCGAGGAGGCGCTCAAGCTCTGTGCCGCCACCTTGCGCAGAAGCGGCATCCATATCGACCGCCGGCTGTCCCCGGAGCTTCCAGCATGCCAGGGGGACCCGCAACTGATCGAGCAGGTCATCCTGAACCTGATCACCAATGCGGCCGAAGCCATGAAACACCAGGAAGGCCCCAAGACCATTGCCGTATCATCGTCGGTGGTCGGCCACGTCCTGCAGGTAAGCGTCGCGGATTCCGGCCCCGGGGTTCCCCCCGGTGACGAGGAGCGGATTTTCACCCCATTCTTCACCACCAAAAAAGTCAGTACCGGCATCGGCCTCAGCCTGAGCCGCCGCATCATCGCGGATCACGGCGGCACCCTCGCCGTCGGGCCGAGCCCGCTGGGAGGGGCTAAGTTTACCATCGAACTGCCGCTAACCGGCGGTAATCTCCGCAAGACATGATCACATACACCTTGTTTATTATCGATGATGAACCGGCCGTGCGGGAAAGTATCGCGATGGCCCTCGAGGAAATCTATTCGGTTGCGGCCTTTGCCGATGCCGAAAGCGCGCTGGCGGCGATGCCCGCACAACCGCCGGATTTGGTGCTGCTGGACATCGGCCTTCCCGGCATGGACGGCATTGAAGCCCTGCGTCAGATCACGGCACAGCACCCGGACGTCCTGGTGATCATGGTGACCGCCTTTGAAGACCTCCAAACGGTGGTGACGGCCATGAAACTCGGGGCCCAGGACTATGTCACCAAACCCCTGCACATGGATAGCCTGGAAGTGACGGTGGCCAACGCACTGGAAAAAATCCGGCTGCGCAAGGAGGTCCGCGCCCTTCAGGAAACCTACCTGCGTGAGAACCTTCCGGTTTTTATCAGCGAAAGCAATGCCCTTCAGGACGTCATCGACTTTGTGGGGCGCGTGGCGAAAAGCCCGGACACACCGGTTTTGATTCTGGGGGAAACCGGAACCGGCAAGGAGTTGATCGCTCAGGCGATCCATTACCGCAGCCCCAACTTCGCCCACGCCCTGATCACCGTAAATTGCGCCGCAATCCCGCGGGAGCTGATCGAAAGCGAGCTGTTCGGCTACGAAAAGGGGGCCTTCAGCGGCGCCAGCCCCGGGGGCAAAAAGGGATTGATCGAGGAGGCCGCCAACGGCACCCTTTTCTTGGACGAAATCGGCGACTTGAGCCTGGAATCGCAGGCAAAACTGCTGCGGTTTCTGGAAAACGGGCAGTTTTACCGCCTCGGCGGCACCCAACCGGTCCGGGTGCAGACCCGGCTGGTCTCGGCCACCAACCAGGATCTGGAAGAAATGATGGCTGATGGCCGTTTTCGCAAGGACCTTTTCTTTCGTTTGGGGGTGATCCAGGTCCGGGTGCCGTCTCTGAATGACCGGCAAGACGGCATCATGCCGCTGGCCAAGCATTTTCTGGACACCTTCAGCCGAAAATTCAAAAGGACCCTGACGGGCCTGACCGCCGAGGCCCGGGAAGCCATTCTGACCCACCACTGGACCGGCAATGTGCGCGAATTGAAAAACCGCATCGAGCGGGCGGCCCTGACGGCCCAGGGGCCCAAGATCACGCCTGCCGATCTGGGCCTTGCACCGGAGGACGTCACGGGGTCGCAGGGGGCCGCGGGAGGCGGCCCAGGGCAGGGGTTTATAGCGCTGCGGCCGGAAGGCATCGACCTCTCGGCGGTCCTGGGTGCCGCAGAAGGGTTCTACATTCGGGAGGCCCTTCGGATGGCTGATGGCAATGAAAGCCAGGCGGCCAAACTGCTCCGCATGAACCACCACACCTTTCGTTATCGCCGTAAAAAACTCGGCATCGTCTGAGAGCGAATTTTGGCCGGCCCTCAAAAAACCGATCCGGCTTCCTAAAAGGAGCCGGATCGTAAAAATCAAACCCGTTGCCAGCAATAACCGCAGGCGATGGGTGCGCATACGGGTTTTAAGCGCTCAATATGGGCTAACCGAAAGCCCCCGCCATGCGCTGCAATTTTAGATTAATTTGAGGGGTCAGTCTCCGCTGCTGGCCGCCTTGGCCTGCGCCGCGACGCCCTTGCTGAAGTCCAGCGGAACCGTCACCGCACGCTGGGCCAAATCCCGGTCGATCATCATCAACCCATGGGGATGCCCCTCGACCCGCTTGAGTTGGGCAATGATTTCGTTGTCGTTTTCCTCTTCCTCGACCTGCTCGGTCACAAACCACTGCAGAAAAATTTGGGTGGCATGATCCCTTTCGGATATGGCGGTATCCATCAGGCTGTTGATGGAGCGGGTCACGAATTGTTCGTGTTTGAGGGTTTTCTCGAACATGTCGAGGGGGGAGGCAAAATCGCGGGGCGGCTCATCGATGGTTTTCAGGTGAACCTCGCCGCCCTGACGCAGGATGTACTCGTATATCTTCATCGCATGGTACATTTCTTCATGATACTGGGCCATGAACCAGTTTGCGAACCCTTTCAGGCCGAGGGTTTCGGAGTGCACCGACATGGCCATGTAAAGAAAGGCGGAATACATTTCCCGGTTTACCTGTTCGTTTAGTTCGGTTTTCATCTTATTGCTCAGCATCGAAAATCTCCTTTCCAGATTGGGGTAGGGCCGTCTTGTCTGTGATTTTAGACAGTGACCGCTACGCTAAGCACTGCGCCGAGAAAAAACAAGCGCGGGGATCGGAAGGGAACGCCGGGACGGGAAATTGCAGCGGCCAAAACGTGCGAAACGGCGGGGCCGCGCCGGTTTCAAGGCAGCCCGCCGCTTCGCGTTGAACGGCCCCCGGCGGTCTTTGACAACCGACGGGAATAGGTCAGGTTACTTGCTTTCGCTGATCTTTTCGGTCAGTTCGGGAATGAACTCGAGAATATCGGCGACCACCCCGACATCGGCAACCTGAAAGATCGGCGCTTTGGGATTCTTGTTGATGGCCACCATGAAGGGCGCCCCCTTGATGCCGCCCATATGCTGGAACGACCCGCTGATCCCGAGCGCCATGTATACCTTGGGTTTGACTGTCTGCCCCGAGGTGCCCACCTGGCGCGCTTTTTCCAGCCACTTGGCGTCCACGATGGGGCGTGAACAGGAAATGTCGCCGCCGACCGCTTTGGCCAGCTCCTGGATGATTTCGAGGTTGTCCTGGTCCTCGATCCCCCGGCCTACGGACACCAGAATCTCGGACTTGGTGATGTCCACATCGCCGACCTCGGCCGCCACCGTCTCCAGGTAGCGCCGCCGTGGGGCGGCATCCCCCGCCTCGCCGCTCTTGTCCACCACCTGCCCGCCAGACCCTTGGCCTTCCTGGGGCTGAAAGGCGCCGGGACGCACCGTAATCACCGCTCCTTTGCTCAGATCACAGCCCACGTGGGTGCTGACCTGACCGGAGAACTCCTCGCGCACGGCCTTGAGATTATCGTCCGCAACCCCCTCAAACCCCACCACGTCCGGCAGGTAGGCGGCACTCAACTTGATGGACAGCCCGGGGGCCAGGTCCATCCCAAAATGCTCGTGGGGCAACAGGGTGATGGCCCCCGCGGGGATAATCCGGGCCAGCATCGGGCGGATCACATCGGCGGTGATGTAGGCAAGCGCCGCGTTGTCAATCTTCCAGACCTCGGGATAGATCGCCGCCACCTGCTCGCACACCTTGGAGAGCTGCTCGCCGGCGCCGCCCACCACAGCCGTCAGCGTGGCCTCTGGATCCAGTTTCCCGGCGGCGACGATCAACTCCTGGGCCGAATCGTCCACCACCCCGTCCTTGTGCAGGATGTATGCAAATATTTGTCGCGCCATTATTTAATCCCTCCTTTGGCCTTGAGTATTTCAACCAGCTTCTCGACGATTTCCTCGGTGCTGCCCTCCAGCATTTCGGCTCCTTCACCCAGCTCCGGCACGAAATAGTCCAGCCGGCTGACCTTGGCGCCCGCCTGGCCCACCGCATCGGCGGCAAGGCCCAGCTCGGCGGCGCCCTTCACCGGGATCTCCACCGAGGCCACCTTGCGGATACCCCGGATGCCCACGTAGCGCGGTTCGTTGATGCCCGTCTGAATCGAAAGCACGCAGGGCAGATCGATCTCATTCATTTCCTGGTTGCCGCCGGCAATTTCCCGCCCGACCTTGATCTTCTTGTCGTCCAGAATTTCCACCAGGTTGACCAGCGAGGCGTATGGCCAGTCCAGCATGGCCGCCAGCATGCCGCCCACCTGTCCGGCGCCGTCGTCGGCCTGGGCGCCGGTGAGAATCAAATCGTAGTTGCCTTTTTCAACCGCCGCCTTCAAAATCGTGGCCAACCCCTTGCCGTCGGAGCCCTTGAAGCCGTCATCGCAGAGCAGCAAACCGTTATCGGCCCCCATGGCCATCTCGCGGCGCACGACCTCTTCGGCATCATCCTCGCCGATGGATACCACCGTCACACTGCCGCCCACCTTGTCGCGAATCTGGATGGCCTCCTCCACGGCGTAGTTGTCCCACTCGTTGACCGAGTAAACCAGGTCGTCACGGTCGATGTCCGTCCCGTCCCTGTTCACCTCGATCTCGTTCTCGGCGGTGTCGGGCACCCGTTTCACACAAACCAAAATTTCCATTTTTTCCCTCCAAGATTGATGTTGTTCCAAGTCTGTTGCGATCATCCGGCTCCCATGGCGCGCGGTTTCGGGCACTGCAGCCGTGGGCCCCGGCAAAGGACGGTCAGGCGGCGACCGCTGCGGCATTTTCGGCCGCCGACGGCTGGCCGATGTCCAGCTGACGGTCGACCAGTTCGCTCAGGTCGATAGCCTCCAGCTGGCCTTCCAACCCGGCCACCTTGATGGCGTCCTCGATATTGGCCAGGCAGAAGGGACAGGCCGTGACGATCACGTCGGCCCCGGCTTTTTTGGCCATCTGCACCCGCATCACGCCCATGCGCTGTTCCTCCTCGGGTTCGTAGAAAAGGTTCAAGCCCCCGCCGCCGCAGCAAAAAGACCGGTCACGGCTTTTGAGCATTTCCACTCGCCGCAGCCCCGGAATGGCGTCCAGCGCTTGACGGGGGTCGTCATAGAGGCCGTTGTGACGGCCGAGATAGCAGGGGTCATGATAGGTGTACACCTTGCTCGGGTCCGCCAGGGGCCTGAGAGGCAGCTTGCCACTGCCGGCCGCTCGGGCAATCACCTGGCTGATGTGTTCCACCGGCGGCATGTCCCGGTAGTCATGTTTGAGGGCGTTGAACGCGTGCGGGTCGGACGTGACGATCCGCTTGACGCCAGTGGCGCGAATGGCCGCGGTGTTTTGTTCGCGCATGTCCTGAAAGAGCATCTCTTCTCCAAAGCGGCGGATTTCATTGCCGCTGTCCTTCTCGTCTTTGCCGAGGATGCCGAAGTCGATCCCGGCCACGGTCAGGATCCGCGCCGTGGCGCGCCCGATCGCCTGCATGCGGTCATCGTAGGAGGTGAAGCTGTCCACAAAGTAGAGGGTCTCGGCCCCATTCTTTTTGGCATCCAAAATCGGCACTTCGAATCCGGCCTCGAGGTCCTTGGTCCATTCCGCGCGCTTCTTTTCCATTTTGCCCCACGGGTTGCCGCGTTTTTCAAGCGCCCGCAGCGGCTTTTGAAGCGATTGGGGCACCATTCCCTCGTCGACCATGCCCCGGCGCAGATCGACGATCTTGTCGATATACTCGATCCCCAGCGG
Source organism: Desulfobacterales bacterium (assembly GCA_049284575.1). Classification (GTDB taxonomy): domain Bacteria; phylum Desulfobacterota; class Desulfobacteria; order Desulfobacterales; family JAABRJ01; genus JAABRJ01. The sequence continues at coordinate 18,566 of JBAPYE010000549.1, read as the reverse complement.
ACATTCCTCCTCACAGGCGCCGCAGGTGGTGCACGACCAGATCTCATCTTCACTGTAAATGTTGCCGATCAAGGGTTCATCGGCCTTGAGAAACTTGCCCCGCAGAGGGTAGTGTTTGAAGGCGAAGTCGCGCCCCTTGATGGAGATAAAGCGGGGGGAAAGGGGGCGCTTGACGGCATTGGCCGGGCACTGGTCCGAGCAGCGGCCGCAGTCGGCGCACGAATAAAAGTCCAGGATATGCTTCCAGGTGAAATCCTTGTAGGTCTTAACGCCGAAGGACGACAGGTCGTCGAGCTTTTCGGTGCTGACACCGTAGCGGACGGGTTTGACGTTGCCCTTGTCCAGCCGCATGAAAAATGTGTTGGGCAGCGAGGTGATCACGTGAAAATGCTTGCCCAGCGGCAGGAAGCAGAGGAAAAAGAAAAAGGTCAGATCGTGGATGTAGTAGGCCGCCAGGTGCAGCCCCTGCAGCCTGTCCAGCGGGGTGTTGAGCAGCATGTTTTTAAGCACCCAGACCAGCGTGCCCGGCGCGAGAAATTCGGCGTGCAGATCCCCCTGCACCTGGGCGGCCACCGCGGTGGCCTCAAAGAGGCTTTCAGAGACCATCAGGGTGGCGATCAGCCCCAGCACAAAGATCGCCTCGGCGGTATGCTCGTGGCCGTAGCGGGCCGGGACGGCGTAGCGCTCGGGTCGGAAAATCCCCCGCCGCACCGCGGCGATCACCACGGCGAGAAAAACAAGGGTGGCCGCGTAGTCCTTCAAAATATTGTAGACATCCCCGGCCAGGCCGCCGAAACCGGGCATTACGAAATCCGGGGCAAGCCCTATGATCACCAGCGAAATGGAGCGGATCGAGAGAATGATGAAGCCGGCGAAGACCATGATGTGCAGGACACCGCCCATCATGTAGCGGGGCTGGCGGTACTGGCCCAGGCCGATTTTAAGGAGGTTCCCGATCCGCTCGGGGATCCGGTCAAACCGGGGATCCGCCTGGGATTTGACCAGGGGGGCAAGTCGCTTGGCAATGATGTAGGCAAAAGCGGCGACCCCGACGACAGGGATCAGAAAGGAAAAAATCACCGTGGGTATGCCCAGGAAGGTAGCCTGGGCCGGGGAAATCAAGACTGTTTGCATCTCTTTTTTTCCGTCTCCCTTCTTTTGAGTTTAATGACTTTAAAATTTTTTGGAAGTGTGCTAACTAAAAATGAGTGAGTATTCATTCATTAGCCATAGAAAAACGGACTGTCAAGAAAAAAGGCCCCCTGCAACCGCTGGCGGCGCAGATGCACGCCCTCTGTGGCAACCCGGCCGCCCCTGCCATCGGGGAGCCACCGGCCAAGGAATCACGGCGCCCCAAATACTTGACAACCACCCTACATTACAAGTAAATTTTTAAATAAACCTCGGAGGGTGCCCGTTTTTGAACAAAGAATAATTATAACATGGATCAGGGTCTTGAACAAACAAAAAAGGAGGCTCCCGTGACGCAAAACAGCCGCTCTCTGCAAGCCCCGTGGTTGTCCCACTACGAACCGGGGGTCCCCGCGACCCTCGATTACGACGAGACCTGCCTGCCTGCGTTTTTGAAACAGACCGCCGCCCGTTATCCGGAGCGCATGGCGCTTGTCTTTCAGGGCTACAAGGTCACCTTCCGGCAGCTCAACGAGATGGTCGATCGGTTTGCCGCCGGCCTGCACGCCTTCGGCATCGGCCGAGGCGACAGCGTGGCCATCCTGCTGCCCAACACGATCCCATGCGTGGCCGCCTACTTCGGCATCCTCAAGCTGGGGGCCGTTGCCGTGATGAACAACCCGCTGTACTCCGACCGTGAACTTGAGCACCAGTTCAACGATTCCGGCGCCAAGTTGCTGATCACCCTTGACCTATTGGCAAACCGGATGGCGGCCCTGCGTGCCAAGACCGGCATCAAGGAAATCATCTACACCACCCTCGGGGATTACCTGCCGTTTCCTAAAAACCTGCTCTTTCCCCTGGTCGCCAAAAAGAGGAAGCTGGCCGCCGATGTGGCCCCGGCTGAAAACCTGCACCGCTGGAAACCCCTGCTGGCCGCGGCGGCAGCGCCGCCGCCGGAGGTCACGCTGGCCTTCGACGACTTGGCGATGTACCAGTACACCGGCGGCACCACCGGAACCTCAAAGGGGGTCATGTTGACCCACGGCAACCTGAGCAAGCAGGTCCAGCAGCTCAAGGCCTGGTTTCCCGGTTTCGACGCCGGCGGCGAAACCATGCTGGGGGCCCTGCCCTTTTTTCATGTCTTCGGGCTTTCCACTGCCATGAACCTGGCCATTTACATGGGCTGGGGCAATATTTTAGTGCCCAAACCCCAGCCCCAGCAGTTGCTCGAGGCCATCCGCAAGTATCGCCCGACATTCGCACCGCTGGTGCCGACCATGTACATCGGCATCCTCAACCATCCCGACGTCGCCAAAACCGACCTGACCTCCATCAAGGGGTGCTTCTCGGGCAGCGCCCCCCTGCCGGTGGAGGTAATCAACGAGTTCGAAAAAAAGACCGGCGCCATCATCGTCGAAGGCTACGGCCTGACCGAGACCACTCCGGTCACCCACGTCAACCCCTTTCGCGGCAAGCGCAAGGTGGGCAGCATCGGCGTGCCCATCCCGGATACCGCCTGTCGCATCGTCGACATCAACGATGAGGTCACCGACCTGCCGGTCGGGGAAACCGGCGAGCTGCTGATCAAGGGCCCCCAGGTGATGAAAGGCTACTGGAACCGCCCCGATGAAACCAAGGAGGCCCTCACCGACGGCTGGCTGCACACCGGCGACATCGCCAAGATGGACGCCGACGGCTACTTCTATATCGTCGACCGCAAAAAGGACATGATCATCTCCAGCGGTTTCAACGTCTACCCGCGGGATATCGAAGAGGTTTTTTTTGAACATCCCAAGATTCAGGAGGCGACCGCCATCGGGATTCCGCACCCCACCCGCGGGGAACAGGTCAAGGTTTTCGTTGTACTCAAACCGGGGGAGACCGCCAGCGCAGAGGAGCTCCTGGCCTTCTGCCAAAACAAGCTGGCGCGCTATAAGTGGCCCACAATGATCGAATTCCGCGATGAACTGCCCAAAACCAATGTCGGTAAAATTTTGAAGAAGGCGCTGCGGGCCGAAGCGTTGAAAACAGCCGCGGACTGAAACCGAAACGCAGAGGGCGGGGGTCAATCCCCCGCCCTCTGGTATTGCCTGAAACCCAAGAAAGCCTTGGCTACAGGCATTTTTCTGCGGCCGCGGGCCGCGCCGCCGCGCCTTTTTTTACTTGCCCCCGAAGGCGTCTTCGGAAATGTCGACCGCGGCTGAACAACCGCCCAGGATGGCGATCATCTTGCCGGTGGTGATGGGCAGGATGGCGTTAATGAAATAATCCGCACTTTTGATCTGACCTTCATAGAAGGCGGTGTCTTTCTTTTTGGCCTTTTCGAGATGGCGTGCGGCGATGGTGGCCCGCCACAGCAGCATCCAGGCCATGACGACGTCACCGGTCACCTCCAGGAAGGGATGTGCGGCCGCAAAGGCGCTCATCACCTTGGGCGACATGGCCGTCGCGCCCATGTACATCCCCACCTCGCCCAGCTTGTTGACCGCCTTTTCAAACCGCGCGGCAAAGTCTTCCAGGCCGGCGGTGGCCTTGGCGGCCGCAATCGTCCTGTTCATTTCACCCAGAAGATCCATAACCGGTTTGCCTTTGTTCATGCCAAGCTTGCGGCCCAGCAGATCCATGGCCTGAATGCCGTTGGTTCCCTCGTAGATCTGGGTGATTCGGCAATCCCGTAGGAGCTGTTCCTGGGGGTATTCGCGGATGTAACCGTATCCGCCGTAGACCTGCATGCCCTCACTGCAGACATCGAAGGCCCGGTCGGTAACGTAGCCTTTGGCGACCGGGGTCAAGACCTCGATCAGCCCCTGGTACTTGTCCTTTTCGGCGGGCTCGTCACTGGTGTGAACCTTGTCCTCGCAGAAGGCCACAAAGTAGAGCAGGCTGCGCATCCCCTCGACATAGGCTTTCATCTTGATCAACATCCGCCGTACATCAGGGTGCTGGATGATGGGCACCGAGGGGGCATCGGGGTCGCGCATCTGCAGCAGGTTTTTGCCCTGAACCCGCTCGCGGGCATAATTAAGCGCATTCAGATAGGAACTGGATGCACAGGCAAACCCCTGCATGCCCACCAGCAGCCGAGCCTCGTTCATCATCAGAAACATTTCGCTCATGCCCTTGTTTTCTTCGCCCAGCAGGAGACCTCGACACTGGCCCTTGCTGCCCAGCGCGAGTGAGCAGGTGGCATTGCCGTGGATGCCCATTTTCTCCTCGATGCCGGTGCAGACCACGTCGTTGAAGTCGCCCAGGCTGCCGTCCGGGTTGACCCACAACTTGGGGACGATAAAAAGCGAAATGCCCCGGGTGCCGGCCGGGGCGCCCTCGATGCGGGCCAGCACCGGGTGAATGATGTTTTCAACCAGGTCGTGCTCACCGCTGGAGATAAAAATCTTGTTGCCGCTGATCGTGTAGGTGCCGTCTTCGTTTTTGACGGCCGTGGTGGTCAGGGCGCCGACATCCGAACCGGCCTCCGGCTCGGTCAGCAGCATGGTGCCGGTCCACTTGCCCGAATACATGTTGCGCAGAAAAAGCGCCTTCTGCTCCTGGGTCCCGAAGGCCTCGATCAGTTTTCCAGCACCGTGGGTCAGCCCCGCGTACATCATGAAGGCATAGTTGGCGCCATTAAAATAGTCGCTAACCGCCAGCGCCACGGTCTTGGGCATGCCCTGACCGCCCCACTCGGGATCTTCGGACATGGCCAGCCACTCGCCTTCCCGAAACAGCTCGTAGGGCCGGTGGAAGCTTTCGGGAACGGCAACCTTTCCGTTTTCCAGCTTGCAGCCCTCGACATCCCCGATTTTCTGGGTGGGCAGCACTTCCTTGATGGCGAAGTTGCGCGCCTCTGACACGATCAAGTCGATGGTCTTCTTATTGAATTCGGCATAGCGTTTATTTTTGCTCAGATCACCGACCTGAAGCTGTTCGTGCAGAACAAAATCAACATCTCTGCGATCCGCAATTACCTGTGCCATAATGCCTGTCTCCTTGATTTTATAGTGTTTGCCCCGCTTGCAGTAACGCTTGCCCCTCGGATGCCCGCCCGCTCCCGATTCCGCGAAAGATCAAATCCACCAGCGGTTCGCCCATGGAAACCAGGTCGTACTTCCCGCCGGCAAGCACCCAGGTGTTGATGACCTCCCCCACGGCGCCGAGAATGAAGCGTTTGACCAGGCTGGCATACAGGTCCTTGCGGATCTGGCTCTCCTCCTGGCCCTGTTCGATTATTTCGGCGATGATATCAAGGTACATCTTGGACATCTCCTGGAGCTGTTTTTCCACCAGCCGGCTGTTGCTGCGCGCCTCGGCCTGGTAGACCACCGCCATGTTCCTGTCGTTTTGAAACTCTTCCAGATGCCGCCGGATCAGGTTGCGAAGCTTGTCGCGGGAGCTGTCGGCCTTGTCGACCGCCTCCCGGAAAGATTGAAACACCTGCTTGGTTTTGTAGCCGAAGAACTGCAGCAGGATGTCGTCTTTGTTCTTGAAGTACAGGTAGATGGTGCCATCGGCGACACCGGCCTCACGAGCGATCTGAGAGATGGTCGACTGGAAGAACCCCTGCTCAGCGAAAACCTTGACCGCGGCCTCGAGAATCAGATGGTACTTGGCCTTATTTCTTTCTTTTTTAGAAATGACAACGCCTCCCGGCCGGTGGCCGCCAAAATATGAATGAGTACTCATTCATTTATCAGAAAGAATTTTAGGCTGTCAAGCAAAAACAGCCCACCGGGTATCGGCCCGCCATTGGGTTTTTACCCGAAAGTCTTGCGTCTCTCAGCAGAATTTCTAATGGTCGCTGCACGGGGCGCCGCACAGCAGGCGCTTCTTTGCCAAATGAACATACACTCACCCGGGCTCCAAGTGGGGGGTTGACCTGACAGCTTACCGGCCCTGGCGCGCTCCCCACGCGGGCTCCCCGGGGGGAATTAGGATTTGTTTTTTGAAGGCGCTTGTGGTTTACTGGTAAAAAATTTGATCTCGCACGTGCCAAACGCGGACTGCCCACACCCGCCGCTTTGGCCGATAGGCGACTGCCGCATCGCCCGCCGGTCGCCACCGGAACCACAACCCGATGGGCCCGCCGCCAGCCTGCCAAACGGGGGACGCATGCACACGGAGACCGAAAAAGCCTATCTCTTGCAAGCCCTGGAGCATTTCAACCGCAAAATCATCGTGATTTCGCCCGACTTCAAAATCCTGGCGGCTAGTGGACGGGAGAGCGCGGGGCTGGAGAAAACCCCCAACCCATCCGTTTGCTACGAAACGATCTACAATCGGCTTGCGCCCTGCGCGTGCTGCCCCGCCCAGAAAACCCTCCGGACCCGCAAGCCAACGCTGCGCGAAATCGAAGTCGACCAGGCCCACTCCGGGCGCATGACCTGTCTGTATTCCTACCCGCTGCTCACCAACGGTGTCCTCGAGGCCATCGCGGTGGTGGATTTCGACCTGCCGGTGCTGGAGAAGCTGGAGGACCGCCTCAAACGCTCCAACGCCTTTTTCCGCAACCTGATCCGCAGCGCTGTCGACGGGGTCGTCGCGGCGGATAAAACCGGCAAGGTCTTCATATTCAACGACGCGGCCGCCGAAATCACCGGCTATTCGGTCGCCGAGGCCCTGAGCCACCTGGATATCCGCCAAATCTACCCCGAGGGGGAGGCCTACGAGATCATGCGCAAGCTGCGCAGCGAGGCGTATGGCGGCCGGCGCAAGTTGAAGTTCTACGCCACCCAGGCGGTCCGCAAGGACGGCGCAGTGATTCCCATCAACCTCAACGCCGCCCTGGTCTGCGACGACGATCAGGAGGTCGCCACCATCGGGTTCTTCCACGACCGCCGTGAAGAGCTGCGGATCAAACGTGAGCTGGAAAAGACCCAGGTGCAGCTGCTGCAGGCCGAGAAAATGGCCTCCCTGGGCAAACTCGCCGCCGGTGTGGCCCACCAGCTCAACAACCCGCTCTCCGGCATCACTCTTTTCAGCAAGATCGTGTTGGAGGACTACGAGCTGCCGGCCGAGGCACGCGAGGACCTGGAGCGCATTTTGCGGGATGCCCAGCGCTGCCGCGACACGGTCAAGGAACTGCTCGAATTCGCCCGCCAGACCCGCCAGCTGATGAAACCCAACGACATCAACAAGGCCATCTCGCGGACCCTTTTTCTCCTGCAGAGCCAGACACTTTTCCAGAACATCGAAATCCAGACCGATCTGGCCCCGGACCTGCCCCCGGTCCAAAGCGACATCCAGCAGATCAACCACCTGTTCATGAACATCATCTTGAACGCCGCCGAGGCCATGGAGGGCAAGGGCCGACTCAGCATCAAAACCGTCGCCGCACCGGCCGGGGACCGCGCCTTGATCGAAATCGACGATTCCGGCCCGGGTATCCCCGAAAATGTCCTGCCCCACATCTTCGAGCCCTTCTTCACCACCAAGGAAGAGGGCAAGGGCACCGGCCTGGGGCTCAGCCTGGTCTACGGGATTGTCGAAAACCACGGCGGCACGATCCGGGCCAGCAGCCGCGTGGGTGAGGGCACGACCTTTTTCATCGAGCTGTGTTTTGCCGGAAAGGAGGAGAATGCTGGCAAGCCCGAAGCAAAGCCCTGAAAACGCGGTCCGCATCCTGGTGGTCGACGACGAGCCCGACATCCGCGACGGTTGCGAACGCATCCTGCGCCGCATGGACTTCGAGGTGTTCAAGGCCCGGGAAGGCGAGGAGGCCCTCACCAAGGTCCACGCCCACGCCCCGGCCATCGTCCTGCTGGATCTCAAGATGCCCGGCATCGACGGCATGGAGGTCCTGGCCCGCATCCGCGAGCACGACCCCGCCGTGATGGTGATCGTCATCACCGGCTACGCAACGGTGGAGACCGCCATCGAGGCAATGAAAAAAGGCGCCTATGATTTCATCCCCAAGCCGTTTGAACCCGACCAGCTGCGCATCGTGGTCAACCGTGCCCGCGAAAAACTACGGCTGACGTGGGAAACCGAAAAGCTGGCGGCCGAGCGGCGCAAAACTCTGGCGGATCTGGGGACTGAAAAAAGCCGGATCCGCACCATCGTCGAATCCCTCCCGAGCGGGGTGGTGGTGACCAACGCCCTGGGCCAGGTGGTGCTGATGAACCCGGCTTTCCGCTACCAACTCGGGCTGCCCGAAGACGTGGCGGCCGGACAGCCCATCGAGGCCTACATTCCCGACGAGGGGTTTGCGCAGCTGGTGCGCGAAAGCTCGGCCGGTCGCCACTGCAGCTCCGGCAACGCCCCGACCTACGAATTCGCCCTCTCCGACGACCGCTACCTGCAGGCCCGCGGCCGCTCGGTGATCAGCGAGGACAACGAATGCCTCGGGGCGGTGGTGACCGTGGTCGACATCACCACCATGAAGATTCTCGACCGCCTCAAGTCGGAATTCGTGGCCACGGTCTCCCACGAGCTGCGCTCACCGCTTTCCACCATCCACGAGCAGATCGCTCTGGTCCTGCGGGACATGGTCCAGGGCGACTCCGAGCGCGAACAGTACCTCCTCGCGCGCGCTAAGGAGAAGACCCAGGGGCTGATCTCCTTGATCGGCGATTTACTGGACCTCTCACGGATCGAGTCGGGCAGCGTCTGCCAGGAACTCAAGCCGGTTCAGTTGGAGGACCTGCTGGGCAGCATCGTCGATTTTCTCAGCACCCGCAGCAGCAACCGCAACCAGAAGCTTACCCTAAAGGTCCCCCAAACCCCGCTGCCGCCCCTGACCGCCGACCCGCTGGCGCTGGAGAGCATCTTTGGCAACCTGATCACCAACGCCATCAATTACACGCCGGAGGGCGGTGAGATCCGGGTCGTGGCCGAAGCGGCCGGCGACCGGGTGCAGGTGCAGGTGAGCGACACCGGGTTCGGCATCGAGGCCGACAAGCTCGACCGGATTTTTGAGCGCTTCTACCGTGTCAAAAATGACAATACCCGCTTCATCACCGGCACCGGGTTAGGGCTCTCGATCGTCAAAGGACTGGTGCAGACCTTGCGGGGCAGCATTACGGTGACAAGCGAACCCGGCAAGGGCAGCACCTTCACCGTGACCCTGCCGACCTGATCGATTATAACTGGGTCCGATCCAAATAGCGAGGCCGCCCACGGGCGGCCTCGCTGCTTTTCAGGAGCGGCTCCCGGCCCTGCCAACTGGCACCGAGGGGGCCGGCCCCGGTTTTCAGGCGTCGATAATCTCCAGCGCCTCTTGGCGATAGGCGTCCATGATGTAGGGAATGCCGGTTACCTTGGCGCACTCCTCGGTCAGGGAGGCCAACTCGGCGCGGGTGATCAGGTGCACCCGCCACTTGCGGGCGCCCGCCATCAACTGCTGCAGCCCCACCCGCAACTTTTCACTGGCGCTATAGAGCCCCACGGCCCCCAGCGGGATCTTAGCCATGTCCTTGCCGTACTTGCTCTGCAGTTTCTCATAGTTGACGAAGATCTCCTCTTTCTTGGTGCCGTACTGGGAGACCGTCGCGGGCAGACCGCCGTCCTCGCCGCGCAGCCAGCGCTCGACATTTTTCCCCACCATCCCGGGGATCATCAGCGCCCGGCCCATGCAGACCGCCTTGCAGTAGGGCGCTCCGAGGGCGATGGCCTTGAAGATGTGATCCTCGGAGGAGAACCCGCCGGCCAGGGCGATGTCCGGCACCCAGGCCCCCTTGCGCGCCAGCCGCAGGCACAGCTCGTAGGTCATGGCGTGCAGGTAGATGGCGGGCACCCCCCATTCGGCCATCATCCGCCACGGGCTCATGCCGGTGCCGCCCGGCGCCCCATCGATGGTCAGCAGATCGATCTTAGCGTCCGACGACCAGCGGATCGCCATGGCCAGCTCCCGCATGGGGTAGGCCCCGGTTTTGAGGGTCACGCGCTTGGCCCCGGTTTTACGGACCCGATCGACCTCGCGCATGAATTCCTCCTGGTCGATGAAGCCCAGCCGCGAATGGCGCTCGAATTCCTTGATGGCCCCGTCGCGGTATGCCTTCTGGTTGGCCGTGCTCGCCGGGTTGGGGGTGACGATGTAGCCCCGCCGCTGCAGTTCCAGGGCCCGTTCGAGCTCCTTGACCTTGATTTCACCGCCGATGCTCTTGGCCCCCTGGCCCCATTTGAGCTCGATGGTCTCCACCCCGAGCTTTTCCACGACGTACTCGGCCACCCCCAGACGGGTGTCCTCCACGTTGAGCTGCACCATGATGTCGCCGTAGCCCTCGTGAAAACGGCGATACTGCTCCAGCCGCCGGATCATCTCCGGTGATTTTTTGACCTTGCCATGCTGATCGATCTCAAGCGCCGGGTCCACCCCGCAGACGTTCTCACCACAAACCAGGCTGATGCCCGAAATCGCCGCCCCAATGGCAAAATGCTCCCAGTTGTTGCGGGCCACATCCGTGCTGCCGAGAGCGCCGGTGAAAATCGGAATCTTCATGTGCACTTTTTCGGTGGCCCCGTACCAGGTATCGGTGTCGACCACCGGAAAGACGGCATGATCCGGGTCCGCCTCGATGCCGGCCGCCCCGAGGGCATATCCCATGATGTTGAGATGCGAGTAATCCACCGGGTAGTCCTTGTCGCCGCCGGCGGTGATATCCCCAAAGGGGGTGGGGTAGAGCAGCTCGCGCCCCCGGAAGGTGGCCTTGAAAAGGTCGCAGTTGCCGCGGCAGCCATCGATACAACGGCTGCAGATGCCCGATTGGGGGGCAATACTGCGGGAGCGGTTTTTGGTCTGCAAGGCATCGTTGGCATTCGGTCGCTGTAGGTTCATTCCTCTCCTCCAATAAGTTCCGGTGTTTGAATGCAAAAAGGCGCCGCCCCCTTTGCGGGGGTCATGACGCCTTTGTCCCATTTTCGACAGGGCCGCACACGCCATTGTGCAGGGCCTTGTCTTTCCAAATTGTCAGCTGCGCCTCAATACCTGAAGCCGGCTGCCCTGTCAAGCCGGGCCCTCAGCCGGCAGGGGGCATCAGAGCTCTTCGGAGAGCAGAATGGCATCCGCCACCCAGCGCATGGATTTGCGGGAGTCCATGCTGCGCTTCTGGATCCAGCGGTAGGCCTCGGGTCCGCTCATCTGCCGCCGGCGCATGAGCACCTCTTTCGCCCGCTCAGTCAGCTTGCGGGTTTCCAGCTCCTCCTGGATCACACGGGTCTGAACCATCAGTTCGGTGTTCAGAATCGCCACCGTCGCCTGGTTGGCCACGGTGGTGATCAGGTTGATTTCGGCCTCTGCAAAACGGCGCGGCCACGCGGTGAAGCAGTTGAGTACGCCGCAGACCCGATCGGCGTTGGCCCGCAGGGGCACCCCCAGCATCGAGACCAGCCCCAGGCGACAGGCCATCTCCTTTTCCTTGAAACGCTCGTCTTTCAGGACGTTTTCAATCTGAAGGGGACGCTGATGGCTCACGACCCAGCCCACAACGCCCTCGCTGAGCCCCAAGCGGCGGTCTTTCACGTAGGCCGGCTCAATGGCCTGGGTGGCCTTGAGACGGATAACGGGGGGGCTGGTGGTTTCATCCACCAGCCAGAGGGAGCAGATCTCGACGTTCATCACCCGTGCGGTCACCATGACGATCAGTTTGAGAATGTCCTCGATGTAAAGATCGGAGGTGATCGCCTGACTGATGTTCATCAGGGCCTTGAGGTAGCTGTGATAGGTTTCCGGCGTGTTTTGATCCATACCTGCTCACATTCTCCGGGACGGCCAAAGGGCGCCCGCGCAGCCCGTAAACCAGGCGCTTCCAACGGCCTTGGACGAATTTTCATTCTAAAGATTTCACTTGACCAAATCAACCATATAACTTATAAGGCCAATTTTTCAAATAAATAGCATTCAGACACTGAGAAACCGATGGGCATCCAAGAGAGAAAAGAACGGGAGCGGGAAAGACGTCGTCAACAGATTATCGTGGCGGCCAAGCGGGTGTTTTCAGACAAGGGCTTCAGCCGGGCGACGATGGAGGACATCGCCAAGGAAGCGGAATTGAGCCCCGGCACACTGTACCTTTATTTTAAGAACAAGGACGAGCTTTACGCCTCGCTTTCCATCCGGATCCTGCAGTACCTTTTAATTCGGCTGGAGCACGTCGCCAAAGAGGCCAACACCAGCCTGGGGGCCCGGATGGAAAGTCTCAAAAAGGCCATGCTGGATGTCTACGATTTCGACCCCCTGGTGATCATCAACATGTTTCACCTGCAGTCCAGCGACACCCTGCGCAACCTGTCGCCGGATCTTCTGGCGGAAATCGAGGCCCTGTCCCGCAAAGCCTTGGGCATTATGGCCCGAATCCTCGAGGAGGGCATCCAGGAAGGCGTTTTCATCGACCGCCATCCCTTCGCCCTGGCCGATATCCTCTGGGCCCTTTTCTCCGGGGTAATCCTCTTGGAGGAGAGCAAAAAAGTCCTCAATGCCGACAAAGACTTTGTGCGCCCCACTTTCGAGCTGGCCTTTGATATCTTCGCCAGGGGCCTGCAGGCACCGAAACCGGACTAAAAAAGGCGCGTTATTTCATCGACCTCGAAACAGGGCCAGGGGACCGATCGCCCACCGCGAAGCGCCTCGATGCCCTCCCCTGCGGCCAGGACCTCCCCGATAACGGCCACCGCGACACCGGCCGAGCGGATGGCCGCCGCCAGTCCGCCGGCGGCCGCGGCGGCGCAGGTGATCAGGAGACTGCCGGAACCGATCAGCCCCAGCGGGTCGAGCCCCAACAAGCCGGTCAGCCTGCGGGTTTCGGGAAATATCGGGATGCGGTCCATCTCCACCCGAATGCGGTGCCCGCCCGCCTCCCCCAGTTCCTTGAGCGCCGCGGCCAGCCCCCCCTCGGTAACATCATGCATGGCGCTGACCCCCGGCGTGTCGGCGGCGATCCCGGCTTCCGTGATGATGCTGATGCGCTCCAGGAACTGCCGACAGCCTTCGATTTCATCCCTGCTCACCCCCAGCGCCGCCAACCGGCGTCCGAACTCGCGGGCGATGATGGCGGTGCCTTCGACCGCGACGCCCTTGGTGATCAGCACGCGGTCGCCGCAGGCCATGTTGCGCTTGTCCACCAGACCGGCGCGTCCGACGGTACCGGCCAGCATCCCGACCACCACCGGCCGGGTGACCGCATCGGTGATTTCGGTGTGCCCGCCGCAGAGCGTGATCCCCCAGCGCTGGCAGGTGGCCCGCAGTTCGTTCATCACCTGCCAGATTTCAGCGCCCGTAACCCCCCGGGGAAACAGCAGGGTGGTCAGCAGCCAACGCGGCACGGCCCCCGAGGTGGCGATGTCGTTGGCGTTGACCAGCACGGCATACTGCCCGATGGCATCGGTGGCGAAGGTGATCGGATCGGATTTCAGCACCAGCACCTCCTCGGCGGCCACATCCACCGCGGCCGTGTCCTCACCGACACCCGGCTTGACGATCATGGCGGGATCCTCGAAGGGCAGCTGAGAGAAGAAGGCCCGCAAAAGGGCATTGGGCAGTTTGCCGCAAGGCAGTACGCGCCCCATGCCCAGGATCGTCCGAAGTTCCCCGAGCCTGCCGATCGTGAAATCACTCTGCAGGCGGATAGCCGCGGAATGCTCACGGTTGTCCAGAAAAACGGTCACGGCCCCGGCCCGCCGACCGGCCTCCACGTCGAAAACATAATCCCCCACCATCAGGATTTCGTGCGGCGCCACCCCCAAGGTCCGGGCCGCCAGCAGAATGCCGTCGGCACTGGGTTTGGGGCGCACGGGACAATCACGGGAAACGATCAGATCGAAATGTCCCCCGCCGATCCCACTGAAATTCTCCAGCGCACGGGCCACCGAGCGGGCGCAGTTGCGGGTCACGATGCCCACCTTGAGGCCCCGGCTGCGCAGGTCACCCACGATCTGCTCGGCCTCGGGGTTGGGCAGCGAACGTGCGGCGGCCGCCATCTCGAAGCACTCCAGATCGGCGACGGCGGCCTCACGCAGGCCGCCGACCGGCAGGGCCTCGAGAAACTCGAGCACCGGCATGTCGGCCGGGCAGCCAATGGCAGCCTTGAAGGTTCCAAAATCCAGGGCACCGGGCAGGGTCAGGGTACCGTCAAAATCAAAGAGCACCGCCCGGATCACAAAGGGGATCGGGATCATATCGGATCGCTTTCCGGAAAGGGCGCCAGCGCCCCTGCCTGCAGCTTAAATTGTCGAACGTCGGGAGCCCGCGATTACCCGGCTTCGGGCCGCAAGACCTTGGGTGCAAAGGTCAGGGTCGCGAAGTAATCCGCCGGCGTTTCTGCCCGCCGGATCAGCTCCACCGCGCCGTCGCTGCGCAGCAGCAGCTCCTTGGGACGCAGCTTGCCGTTGTAGGTAAAGCCCATCGAATGCCCATGCGCGCCGGTGTCCTGGATCAGCAGCAGATCCCCGGGAACGACATCCGGCAGCGGCCGCTGGATGGCGAACTTGTCGTTGTTCTCGCACAGCGATCCGACCACATCCACCACCCGCTCGTTTATCCCCCGGGGCTTGCCGACAACCGCGATGTGGTGATAGGCGCCGTACATTCCCGGCCGCATCAGGGCCGACATGCAGGCATCGACCCCGATGTAGCGCCGGTAAATGTTCTTTTCATTGATGGCGGTGGTCACCAAAACCCCGTGGGGCCCGGTCACGTAGCGCCCGCTTTCAAGGAAGAGACTGGGCTGATACCCGTGCTGGTCTTCAAAGGCCGCCAACAGGGCCGTGATCTGAAGCCCCATCCCGGCAAGGTCCAGGGGTGCCTCTTCGGGCCGGTAGGGGATCCCGAGGCCGCCCCCGATGTTGATAAATTCAAATGCGATCCCCAGCTCGGCGCTGATGCGCTCCACCTCCTGCAGCAACATCCGGGTGGTTTCGACCATGTAGTCCGCCTGGAGTTCATTGGAAACCAGCATCGTGTGCAGCCCGAAGCGCCGGGCACCCCGATCCCGCGCCGCCCGGTAAGCCGCCACCAGCTGTTCGTGGCTGACCCCGTATTTGGCCTCCTCGGGCTTGCCGATAATCGCGTTGCCGCCCCGACGGGGACCTGGGTTGTAGCGAAAACAGATCAGTTCGGGCATCTGCGGGACCTTGGGGACCAAAGTGATGTCGTCCAGGTTGAGCAGGCAGCCGCCGTCGGCCGCGGCCAATTGGAACTCCTCGCGGGTGGTGTTGTTGGAGGTGAACATGATCTCCTCGCCGCGGGCGCCCACCTCGCGGCTCAAGATCAACTCGGTGGCCGAACTGCAATCGAAGCCGAAACCGGCTTGACGGATCAGCGCAAGCACCGACGGGTTGGGCAGCGCCTTGACGGCGTAAAACTCCTGAAAAAGGCGTGCCCCGGCAAAGGCCTTTTTCAGGGCCTGACAGGTTTCCAAAATTCCTTTCTCATCGTAAATGTGAAAAGGGGTGCCGAAATAGGCAGCGATCTCTTCTATCCGCGAGGTCAGGCGGTCTTTGAAATCGAGGGACATGGGCATGCGCATACCTCCTGGCGGGTGCCGAAGTTTAGGCCGGAATTTCCGGCGGTATTTGAAAGGTTTCCTTGTAGGTGGTCAGGGCGATACGGGTCCGGGTGACGCCAATGCCTTCCAGGGGGGCGATCTGCTCACGCAGGACCCGCCCCAGTTCGCGGGTGCCACCGACCCGCAGCTTCAGCAGGAAGGCATCCTCCCCTGAAAGGTAATGGACCTCCTGAACCGCCGGGATGGCCGCCAGGCGGCGTCCCAGAGCGTCGTCCCCACCCGGGCAGACGCCTCCCACCGACACGAACGCGACCATTTCACGCCCAAAGCGCGCCGGGTTCAGCCGTACCTCGTAGCCGTCGATAATCCCCAGCTTTTCCAGCTTCCGGATTCGCTCTAAGACGGCCGAGGGCGCCATCCCCACCTTGCGGGCGACCTCCACGTTGGGGATACGGGCCTTTTTCTGCAGAATTCGGATGATCTGTAGGCTAATTTCGTCAATCATTCTTATTTTCCACGTTTTTTTACCTCATTATTCGTAAAATATAAGCTTGTCAAGACTATTATTTATAAAAATTAAACATTTAAAGAATTAAATCCGTTCGGCAGCCTGCCCCCCCCGACCAGCGGCCCGCCAAGTTTTCACTTTACATTTCAAGTCGTATTCACTAATAACTTAACATATCGATTATTTTCACAAACCCATTCTAAAGAGCTCTTGGCCGCCGCCAAACCCATGGGGGGACTGCCTCTGTGAGTTTGCAGCCCTGATCCGGAACCGCCAAACCGAACAACAAGGAGGAAACCCATGACTGAAGGCATCAGGCGAATTTTGTTGGCACTGTTCCTGGCGCTGCCCCTGGCAGCTGTTTTCCCGGCCATGGCGGCGGAACCGATCGGCATGGGGATTATCACCGGCGGCACCAAGGGAACGTATTTCCAGTTTGGTCTCGATATGCAAAAGATCCTGAAGCCCGAAGGGTTCGATCTCAGCGTTTACGATTCCTCCGGGTCGGTGGAAAACATCTTCGCCGTCTACCAGCGGCCCCGCACCCAGATGGGCATCGTGCAGTCGGATGTCCTGGCGTTTGTGGCCAAGGTTCAGACGGACCCGGTGCTGCAGCGCATCGCCAATCGCATCAAAATGGTCTTTCCCCTGTACAACGAGGAAATTCACCTGGTGGGGCGCAGCGACATCACCGAGTTCGACGATCTCGCCGGCCGCCGGGTGGCCATCGGGCAGGACGGTAGCGGCACCTATCTGACCGCCAAGCTGCTTTTCGAGGTCTCCGAGGTGGCCCCGGCGGAGATGGTCAGCATCGGCACCGATGAGGCCCTGGCCGAACTCAAGGCGGGCCGCATCGATGCCATGTTCTACGTGGCGGGCTTTCCGGTGAAACTTTTCCGGGAAGGGGTTGCGGCCGCAGACGAACTGACCCTGGTGCCGATTCTGAACAAGAACATCCTGGAGTTTTATCCGGAAGCCGAGATCCCGGCCGGCACCTATGAGTGGCAGCCTGCCGCCGTTAAAACCGCGGCGGTCAAGGCCGTGCTGATTTCATACGACTTCCGCCGGGCCAACTGTGAATATGTCGGGCGCGCGGCCCGCATCATCGCCGACAGCCTGGCGTGGCTGCGCCAAAACGGCCACCCCAAATGGCAGGCGGTGGATATCGACTACCCGCTCAAGGGATGGGAACAGTATGATTGCGTTCAGCAGTACATGGGCCGCAGCGTGCCCCAGGAAACCCGGCCGCCGGCTGAAATCAACCCGGTTCTGGATGCCATCAAGCGCATGCTGTAGCACCGGCAAGACGTGCCACGAGCCGCCTGGAAGGGTTCCCCCCTCCCCGGTTTGAACAGCCGGAATCGAGGATTATTTGCCTCATGTACCTGGCCTACTACAACCTCAGCGCCAAGCCGTTTCAGATCAGCACCGACCCGGCCTTTCTGTGGCTGGGGCCCAAACACCGCGAAGCCCTGTCCACCCTGAGATACGGGGTGATGGACAACCGCGGTTTTCTTCTGCTGACCGGAGATGTCGGCACCGGTAAGACAACCCTGATTCATGCCCTGCTCAAAAGCCTCTCCCAGGAGGTGGTGGCGGCCACCGTCCCCGACCCCGGGCTGGCACCGCTGGACTTCTTCAATTATATCTCCCGGGGGTTTAATTTCGGTACCCGCTTCGCCTCCAAGGGCGATTTTCTCGACCACTTCATCAATTTTCTGGAAACATCCCACGCCGCCCACAAAAAAGTCCTGCTGATCATCGACGAGTCCCAGCGGCTGACATCCGATCTGCTGGAGGAGATTCGACTGCTGTCCAATATTGAAAAGTTCGAAAACAAGCTGTTGAACATCTTTTTTGTGGGTCAAAATGAATTCAACCAGTTCCTGATGCTGCCGGAACATAAAGCCATCCGCCAGCGCATCACCATCAACTACCACATCACGCCCCTGAGCGAAGCCGAAACCGGGGCCTACATCCGCCACCGGCTCAAGGTGGCCGGCGCCCGGATGGAGATCTTCGATGAGAACAGCATCGGCGAGGTGTTCCGTTTTTCCGGCGGCTACCCCCGGTTGATCAACATCATCTGCGATCATGCGATGCTCACCGGCTTTATCAAAAGCGCCGAAATCCTGACCGCGGCCATGGTGCGCGGCTGCGCAGCCGACTTGACCCTGCCGCAAAGCGAAATGCTCCAGGCGGAAATCGCCAAAACCCGAAGACCGGCGGTGCCGCCCCCCCCCACCCCGCAGCCGCCGCCTGCCGCTCCCACCTGGAAAAAGGTCCGCTGGCAGCAGCCCGCGCTCCTGGTGGCGCTCCTGGCGGCGCTGCTGATGGGCGCCTTCTGGCTCTACCCCCAGGGTGCTGCGCGGTTTAAGGCGTTGTGGGGCACCCAGGTTCAGGGGACGACAGCCCGAACCGCTGCCCCCCCGCCGGCAAAAGCCGTCCTCGAGTTGCCCCCACCGGTCAAAGCGCCTGCCACCCCGGTGGCC
>JBAPYE010000548.1:0-13391 GCA_049284575.1 Desulfobacterales bacterium | reverse complement strand
GCCACGACACAGGTCGCGGGAAAGCGGTCGACCAAAAGCGCCCACGCCGCCGGGCTGTCGGTCAGCAGGACGGCATCGGGCGCCGGTGCCTGAAATGCCAGACGGGCCCAGGCTGCCAGGCGCTCGGCGGTCATGTGGGCGCCCGGATCGGGCGCAGGCCCAAGCCGGGGGGATGCGGCCGGAGGGGGGGCGTCAAAAGCGCCCAGTTCGCGCAGCATGGCCTGCTGACGACCGTCGATGGCCTCCAGCGCCTGTTGCAGCTCGCGCTGCTGGCGGTCGAAGGCCTGGGCCATCTGAAGGAACAGCCGCGCCTGGAAAAGGGCGTCGGCGGGGTCAGGGCCGGTTTTGGCGCCGCCGCTGTGCCGGAGGATCTCCGAGCGGATTTTCAGGGGCGACTGATCGTCGAAAAAGGGGATATCCCCTTGGCGGGGCTTGAGCCGCGTCAGGTCCCCGCTGCCGTGGAGTTCAGCCCACTGTCGATATTCCTGCAGCAGAGCGCTCAGGCGGTTTTCATCGCCTTGAACCGGGATACGGATTTCAAGGGCGCCGCGGTCGACCCAGGCCTGCAGCCGGTCCGCAGGTTGCAGGCGCGATGGGCGGTAGAGCAGCAGGCTTTGGAAAACGGCGGTTGCAGCCGCCAGGCGCGGCTGCGAAATATCGGTGAAGGGGAAAAAGGTCGCTTTCATGGTCCTCCAGACGGGGTTTTGGGGGGTACAGCCGGATTTCGGGCGCGCATCACCTGCCCGGGGGCAGCTTGGCGTCCCGGACCGTCACGCCCCGGCGCTGCAGCTCCTCCCTGAGGCGGTCGGCCTCTTCCCAGTTTCCATTGCGCCGCGCTTGTTCGCGGGCCGCCATCAGGCGCCGGGTTTGCGGGTCGGCCAGCACGTCGGTAAAATCGAAGATCTTCAAAACCGCGTCAATACTGCGGAAGGCCTCCAGGATTTTGGCGGCGTCCTCGGCGCTGATCTGGTTCTGAAAAATAAGGATGTTGACCCGTTTGACATTGCGGAAAAGCGAGGCCGCGGCCCGCGCCATGTTGAGGTCGTCGTCGAGGGCGCCGACAAATCCCTGGCGAATGTCGTAGAGCAGCTGATCGCGCTCGGCAAAGGGCGGCCCCTCCTCGACGTTCAGCAGGTTCTGGATGCAGGCATCCAGCCGCCGCAGGGCCTGCCGGGCGTCGGCGATGCGCTCCGCCGAAAAGACGAGTGGTTTGCGGTAGTGGCCGGAAAGCAGCCAGTAGCGGATCTCGCGGCCCGTGTAACCCTGGGCGATCAGGGTCGCGAGGCTCAGGCCGGCGCTGCGGGCATCGGCCTTTTTGCCGTCGGCCAGGACCCGGTCGCAGAGGGCCCAGCAGTTGGCCAGGGGGCTGCCGGTCAGCGCCCTGGCGATGGCGATTTCATTTTCGTGGTGGGGGAAGGCCAGCTCGCGGCTGCTGGCGTGGAGGTCGTAGCCGTCGCCGAAATACTTCAACGCCATCGCAATGCCCTGAATGTGCCAGGAGGGCCGGACGTTGCCCCACTCGGTTTTGGTGTAAAGCCCGCGTTTGAGCTCGGAGAGCCGGGAACGCTTGAATAGGGTGAAATCGCGGGGGTTGTCCTTTTCGTATTCATCCAGGTCGACCGTGGCGCCCAGACGGATTTTGTTGATGTCGATGCCCGAGAAATGGCCGTAATCCGTGGCGCGGGCGATGTTGAAGTAAAGCGAGCGCAGTTTTTCGTAGGCATAGCCCTTGGCGACCAGTTTCTGGGCCAGGGCGACCATCTCGTCGGTGTGCTCGCTGGCGCGCGGATACAGATCGGCGGGCTTGACCCCCAGACAGGCCAAATCCTCTTTGAAGGCCGCGATATGCCGATCGGTAAAGGCAATCAGGTCGCTGCCGGCCTGCTCCGAGCCCGCGATGGTCTTGTCGTCCAGATCGGTGATGTTGATCAGGTGGCGGACCTCGTAGCCGCGGAAGGCTAAATAGCGGGCCAGCAGGTCGGCGAAAACAAAGCGCCGGCACTCCCCCAGGTGCATCCGCGCATGGGCCGTGGGGCCGCAGGTGAACATCGAAACCTTGCCGGGCAGCCGCGGCACGAAGCCCTCCTTGCTGCGGGTCAGGGTGTTGAAAAGCTTGAAGGCCACCTTTTCGCGTACGGCGAACAGGGGCGTGCTGAGGTAGCGCTCGCCGCTGTCGGGGAAGATCACCACGATCAAACCTTCCTGCATGGCGGCGGCTTCCCGGGCGGCAACGGCCATCGCCGCCCCGCTGCTCATCCCCACAAAGATCCCCTCCTCGCGCGCCAGGCGGCGGGTCATCTCGAAGGCGTCCTCGTCGTCGATGTTGACCTTTTTATCGAGCCTGTTTTTTTCGTAGATTTCGGGGCAATAGGCCTCCTTCATGTTCTTCAGACCCTGGATCTTGTGGCCGAGATAGGGCTCGACGCCGACAATCTCGATGGCGGGGTTGAACTCCTTGAGGCGCCGCGCCAGGCCCATCAGGGTGCCGGTGGTGCCCATGGTGGCCACCACCTTGGTGACCTTGCCGTCGGTCTGCCGCCAGATCTCGGGCGCCGTGCCGTTGTAGTGGGCCTTCCAGTTGGCCGCGGTGTTGTATTGGTCGGCCATGTAGTAGGCGTCCGGATTCTCCCGGGCCAGGCGGTAGACTTCCTCGATGGCGCCGTCGGTGCCCAGGTGCCCCGGGGTCAGCAGGATCTCGGCGCCCCGCGCCCGCAGGATCTTCTTGCGCTCCTCGCTGGCGGCCTCGGACATGGCCAGCAGCAGGCGGTAGCCCTTGACCGAGCAGACCAGCGCCAGGCCGATGCCGGTGTTGCCGCTGGTGGCCTCGAGGATCGTCTTGTCCGGGGTCAGTTCGCCGGATTCCTCGCCGGCCGTGATCATCGCGAGCGCCGCGCGGTCCTTGATGGAGCCGCCGGGATTGAAGTATTCCAGCTTGGCCAGGATCGTGACCCGCGGGTTGGGATTCAGGTGTCTGATCTCCACCAGCGGCGTGTTGCCGATGGTGTCGAGAATTGAAAAAGCCATTTTGGCGTGTCCTTGCTCGGAGCTATCGTGAAACCGCGGCGCCTGGGGCCGGCAGGCGGCTCAAGCGTGCGGCCAGGATTTCGAAAATCGTCTCCCTCACGGCCGCCTCGCTGCGGGCGGCGTCGAGAACGGCGAAGCGCTGGGGCTCGCCTGCGGCCAGATCCAGGTAGCCGGCGCGCACCTTGCGGTGAAAGACCAGGGCCTCCTTTTCGAAGCGCGACTCGCCGGCGCCCCGCGACCCGCTGTCCAGCTGGTGCCAGGCGCGTCTCAGACCGACTTCGGGATCGAGGTCCAGCAGCAGGGTCAGGTCGGGTTTGAGCCCGTTTAAAAGCAGGCGGTGCAGGGTCTGGACCAAGTGCCGGTCCAGGCCGCGGGCATAGCCCTGATAGACCAGGGTGGCGTCGAAAAAGCGATCGCACAGCACCGTGTGCCCGGAGGCCAGGGCCGGGGCGACGATCTCCTGGACATGCTGGACGCGGTCGGCGGTGTAGAGCAGCAGCTCGGCCCCCGGTGCCAGGTGGCCGTGGGCCGGGTCCAGCAGGATGGCCCGCAGTTTTTCACCGATGGGGGTGCCGCCGGGCTCCCGGGTCTGCACGCAGGTTCGGCCGCGGTCCTTCAGGAACCGGGCGATATGGGCCATCTGGGTGGTCTTGCCGGAGCCTTCGATGCCTTCAAGGGTGATAAACATGCGCTGTTTTTCTCTTCCCGCCGCTAAGCCCCGTTTTCGAGGGGCCGACGGCGGCCCTCGGTCGTCGGGGCCGGCGCAATTCAGCTTGCCTGCGGGTGTTTGCCGGTGTAAAAATGGCGCCCCAACAGCCGATGGTAGGCGGTCCAGGTCGCCTGGGAGGTGTCGCTGTTGATAAAATCACGGATGCCGTTGATCTTGGAGTCCATCTCGTCGATGTAGTTGAGCAGCACGGCCTCGATGGTTTTGGGCGGCTCGGGGGAGCCCAGCTCGCGGGCGCCGTGGTGGCTGACGATCATGTGCTTCAAGAGGTTGGCCTGCTCGACGGGAAATTCGGGCACCTCGCGGATCTTGGCCGCCACGATTTCCAGGCCGATCACGATATGGCTGAGCAGCCGCCCCTCGTCGGAATAGTCGATGGCCACCTGGTAGTCGAATTCCCGGATTTTGCCGATATCGTGAAAGATGGCGCCCACCAGCAAGAGGTCGCGGTCCACGCCGCTGTAGTGCTGGGCGATCTTTTCGGCCAGCAGCGCCATGGACAGCGAGTGCTCCAGGAGTCCCCCGATATAGGCATGGTGCATCTTTTTGGCCGCGGGGGCGGTTTTGAAGTGCCGCACGAATTCAGCGTCCTGCCAGAAAGCCGCCACCAGGGCCTTGAGCCAGGGGGCTTCCAGGCTCTGGGTGAGCTGCGACAGGCGCTCGAACATCTTGTCCGGGTCCCGCTGGCCGGTGGGCAGAAAATCCGCCGGGGTGACGCTCTCCGCCGGGCAGGGCTGAAGCGACTTGACCACCAGCTGCAGGCTGCCCTTGTATTCCCCGACGCTGCCCTTGACGGCGACAAAATCCCCCGCCGCGATCGTCGGGGCGATTTCCTCGACGCGGTCCCAGAGCACGCCCTTGATGCTGCCGCTGCGGTCCATGAAGGTCGCGTTGAGGTAGGGGTTGCCGTCGCGCTTCTGATAGAGGGCCTTCTCGGCCAGGACGAACACGTCATCCACCGTCTCGCCGGCCTTGAGCTTTTCGATAAACTGGCGCTTCATGGTGGCCCCTTTCCCCGGCTTGGCGCACGCCGCGTTGCCCTCAGCCGAACGCCAGGGGCCAGCCCCTGAGGTTGTCCAGCAGGTCGTAAGCGGTCATGTCGCATTGCAGCGGGCAAATGGAGATAAAGTTGTGATTCAGGGCGCCGCCGTCAATCTCGGGATCGTCATAGCCCGTTTGCGGGTCGCAGCCCTGCCAGAAATAGACCCGGTTGCGGGGATCGGTGCGTTTTTCGAAGGCGTCGCTGAAAACGCCGACCCCCTGTCGGCTGATGCGCACCCCGGCGATTTCGCTCAGCGGCAGGTCGGGAAGATTGACGTTCAGAAACGTGCCGTCGGGAAGCCCTTTTTGCCAAACCAGCTCGGCCAGCCGGGCGATAAAATCGGCGGCCTCGTCATAGTGCCGGGGGGCGTGGCTGTTGACCGAGACCGCGATGGCCGGCAGGCCCAGCAGGGCGGCCTCCTTGGCGGCCGACACCGTCCCGGAGTAGTTGAGGTTGAGCCCCACGTTGGCCCCCGGGTTGATGCCGGAAACCACCAGGTCCGGCCGGCGCTCCAGCAGCTCCAAAACCCCCAGTTTGACGCAGTCCGCGGGGGTGCCGCTGACGGCGTAGCCGCACACCCCGTCTGCACCGCCCTGGCGGTTGAGCCGCAGCGGCTTGTGCAGGGTGATGCTGTGGCTGACGGCGCTGCGCTCGCGCTCCGGCGCCACAACCGTCGTCGGGTAATCCCGTGCCAAGCGCCGGTAAAGCGCCCGCAGACCCTCGGCCTGGATGCCGTCATCGTTGGTCAACAAGATGTTCATCTCTTTTTCCGGTTGGCGTTTTCAGCGCGTCCATGGGCGCCGGCAGCCCGGCCGCAAACAGCCCGTTTTGCAACTACATCTTGATTTTTCAATGAAACTAAAATTATACTTCATATTCAATCCAGGTTCAACAGGTTATCCTTTTCTTCCGGAGAATGACGAAAATCCTCCTCACGGGCTGCCGCCAGGATGTGTGCCGGGCCATCAACTGGATCCAGATGAGTGCCATTGCCAGATCGGGTCAAAGAACAGCGGGTCGCAGTTTCCGGAAAAAATCTGGGGCCGCGGCGGGCCCGTTTTTTTTGCGGTGGCCGGTTTCCCTGTGGGCGCTGCTGGCGGTCGCGCTGATGGTGGGCTTGGCGGGTGGCCGGGCCGCGGCCCGGCCGGCGTTGACCGATGACCCCGACCAGCCCTGGCACATCACGGCCGATGAGATCAGCTATGACGATAAGCTGCAGGTCTATATCGCCCGCGGCAATGTCGACATCGCCAAGCTGGACCGCCGTTTGAAGGCCGATTTCGCCCGCTTCGATTACCGCAACATGCTGGCCGTGGCTTCCGGCAACGTCATCATGACCGTGGGCCAGGACGTTCTCAGCGGCGAGCGCATGGAGATGGATCTGGGTTCCGAGACCGGCACGGTTTACGGGGGCGGCCTGTTCGTCGAGGAAAAACATTTTTTTATCAAGGGCGAGACCATCCAGAAAGTCGGCCCACGGGATTTCAAGGTTCAAAGGGCGATTCTGACGAGCTGCGACGGCGACCCGCCGGCCTGGAAAATCACCGGCCGCAACCTCAAGGTCGCCCTTGAAGGCTACGGGACTGTCACCCACCCCGTCCTGTGGGTGCGCAACGTGCCGGTGTTCTATGCCCCGTTCATGTTTTTTCCGGTCAAGCAAAAGCGCCAGAGCGGGCTGCTGACCCCCGAGGTGGCGGTTTCCGACCGTCTTGGGTCGCAATACGTGCAGCCCTTTTTCTGGGCGATCAATGACAGCAGCGACGCCACCTTTTACGTCGACTACATGTCCGACCGGGGGGTCAAGACCGGGGCGGAATACCGCTACATGCTGGACGAATACTCCAAGGGCGTGATGATGTTCGACTACCTGGACGACCGCAAGGTGGATGACGGCAGCGGCAGTTCCAGTTCGGATTATGGCTACACCGACGACGCCTATTTGCGCCCCAATTCCGACCGCTACTGGTTCCGCATGAAGGCCGACCAGGCGCTGCCCCAAGACTTTTTCGCCAGGCTGGATCTCGACTTCGTCAGCGACCAGGACTATCTGAAGGAGTTCCAGGACGGCTACGCCGGCTACACCCGAAGCGACCGGATGTTCGAACGCCTCTTCGGCCGCGACCTGGATGACAAGGACGACGCCATCCGCTCCAACAGCCTCAGCATCAACCGGATCTGGTCGCGTTACAGCTTCAATGCCCTGACCAACTGGGAGGACGACGTCATCGCCCGTCGCCAGGGGAAAAAAAACACCGCCCAGAGCACCCTGCCGGCCGTCGGTTTCACCGGTTTGCGCCAGCCGCTGCCGGGATCCCCCCTGTATTTCGACTTCACCTCCAGTTATTTTCACAACTACACCGAGGACGCGAACCGTAACCAGCGGGTGGATGTACACCCCCGGGTCTACTGGCCCTTTCGCTGGCAGAATTACCTGTCCGTGAACCCCTCCGCCGGCCTGCGCCAAACCGTGTGGTACATCGACCGCTTCGACGATGCCAGCATCGAGGATGACCGCACCCTGAGCCGGGAGCTCTACGATCTGCGGCTGGACCTCTCGACCAATGTCTTCAAGACGTACAAGACCGGCGTGGGCGGAATCGATCGCATCCGGCATACGCTCCGCCCCCAGGTGGTCTATGACTTCATCCCCGACAAAGACAGCGACCGGTTTCCTGATTTTGACCGCATCGACTCGATCCTGAAAAAAAACCGAACGACCTATTCCCTGACCAACACCCTGACCGCGCGCCACCCCAACGCGCCGCGTGGGGAGGCCGAGGGCCCGCCGGATTTTGCCTATCGCGAGTTTTTGCGCTTCAAACTCGAGCAGAGCTACGACATCACGGAGGCCAATGAAAACGACCCCAAAAAATTGCGCAATCAGGAAACCCTGAAAAAGGAGCCGTTTACACCGCTTTCAGGCGAATTGGAACTGGTGCCGGGGCGCTATCTGGCCCTGCGGGCCGATGCCGAGTGGTCCGTTTACGAGGACACCTTTCTCAGCCGCAACTTCGCCGCCCGCATCACGGATCTGCGGGGCGACCACCTGTTCATCGAACAGCGCTTCACCCGGGACTCGCGCCGCCGCAACCTCGACACGGGAACCGTGACGATAACGGACCGCAGCCAAACACTTTACGCCGACACGGGCATCCGGCTGGCCGACTGGCTGTGGGCCTACGGCGAATACGAATACAACCTTGAAGACGAGTTGATTCAGCGGGCGGGTTTCGGCCTCACCTATATCGCCCAATGCTGGTCCGTCGGCCTCGGGTATCTGCGCAAGGACGAGGACCGCCAGATCGCCTTCATGGTCAGTCTGCGCGGTTTGGGGACCCTGGGTGAAATGAGTTTGGGACGGTCCATCGCAAGCCCCCTGGACTGGAATTGAATGCGCGCAAAACCGCTGCCCCGGGTCTTTTTTTGAGCGTCCATGCCCCCCTGGACGCCTGCGGCCTCCGTTTTGGGGGTTCGGCCTCCGGGGGGTGCTGTGGCCATACGACAGCCGGCAGCCCACCCATCGACACACCCCACAGGAAACACGAAATGTCATCATCGCAGCTGATCCGCGGCTGGTACGTGCTGCACACCCGGAGCCGCTTTGAAAATGTGGTCAACGACTTCCTTCTCAAAAAGTCGATCGAGGTCTTCCTGCCCCGGATCACCGTTCCCAGCAAGCGCCGGGACCGTAAGCTCATGATCCGGGTGCCGCTTTTCCCGGGGTACATCTTCGTGCGCACCAACCTGGATCCCAACGAGCACCTCGAGATCGTGAAGACCCTCGGGGCGGTGCGCCTCATCGGAACCAAGGATGGGCCCGTGCCGGTTGCGACCGAAACCATCCAGTCGCTGCAGATCATGGTGTCAAGCGACCTTTCGATTACCACCGGCAACCGGCTGCGGCGCGGAGACCGGGTGGTGGTGACCAGCGGCCCGCTGGTGGGGCTGACCGGGGTCTTTGTCAGTTACCGGGGCAAGGGGCGGGTTGTGGTCAATGTGGACGCCCTCGGACAGTTTGCCGGGGTGGAGGTCGCCGTGGAGGACGTGGAGAAAATTCCGCAAATACTGACATAACTGATTGACATATTAATAATTTTTTATTATCTAGGGGCAGACTGCCTGCCAGCGGGCAAAATCCGGCGAGGAGGTTCTATGAACAAACTGGAACTCATATCCGCTTTGAAAGACAACGCCAATATCTCCAAGGCCGAGGCGGCCAAGGTGGTACAGCTGTTTTTCGACAGCATGGCCGATGCCATGGCCCGCGGAGAGCGTGTCGAAATCCGGGGTCTGTGCAGCTTCTTTGTCAAAGAATACAAAAGCTACACCGGCCGCAATCCCAAAACCGGCGAGAAGGTCGTGATAAGCCCCAAAAAGCTGCCCTTTTTCAAATGCGGCAAAGAGCTGAAAGAGCGCGTCGACACGATCGGTTGATCTACTTTGGCTGGATTTGATGCCCTTATAGGACAAGAGCGGCCGGTTGAGCGGTTGAAAACCTGGCTGCGCAGGGGCGTGGTGCCCCACGCGCTGCTCTTCAGCGGAATCGAAGGGGTGGGCAAAGCCCAGGCGGCGCGGCTGTTGGCCATGGCGCTCAACTGCGATGCGCCGGCCTCAAGCGCGGCCGGGGAGCTGCCCTGCGGGTCCTGCCGTGCCTGCCGGCGCCTGCAGGCCGGCCAGCATCCCGATCTGCTCACGATCGCTCCCGAAGGGCCCCTGATCCGGGTGGCCCAGGTGCGGCAGCTCTGCGCCACCTTGGCCATGAAACCATATGAGGCCCGCACGCGGGTGGTGGTCATCACCGATGCGCGGGCGATGAACCCCGAAGCCGCCAATGCGCTGCTGAAGGTTCTGGAGGAGCCGCCGGACCGGACCCTGCTGATTCTGCTGGCAACCCAGACGGCCGAGCTGCTGCCGACGATCGTTTCCCGCTGCCAGCAACTGCGCTTCGGCCCAATTTCCCGGCATCGCTTGCAGGCCCTGCTGACGGAGTGCGACGGGATCGCCCCGGATGCCGCCGAGGTCGCCGCCGCCATGTCCGGCGGCAGCCTGACGCGCGCGCTGCGCTTCAGCCAGGCCGATTGGCGTGCCCGTCGCAACTGGTTGATTGCGGCCATCGGGCTCGATCGCCCGGAGACGCTTTCCAGCCGGCCGCTGAACGTCCTGCTGGCGGTGGCCGAAAAGTTGGCCGGACACAAAGCCTGTGTCCCTGAAGCGCTCGATCTGATCGTTGCCTGGCTGCGCGACCTGCTGATTTTTCGTCACGCGCCGGGGCGCTTGATCAACCAGGACCAGGCGGCGCTGGTCGGCCGGGCCTCCGGTCGGATGACGGATGAAGCGCTGCTGCACCGCATTCAGGCGGTTGGGAGCGCCCGCAGGCACCTCGAGGCCAACCTCAATCCCCGCCTGGTGCTGGAGCGTTTGATGCTGCAGCTGGCGGGCCGGTTGACATGATCGGCTGCCGGCCCACAAAATTGGAAAATCGATAAAAGTCCCAAAACCAGTTGGTTTCTAAAAAAGGCCAAGCTGCGGCGCAACGCGGAAATCGGACTTTTTGCGGAACTGTCAAAATTGCGCAAGGCGCCGGCAGACATCTCGACCCTGCCGCCAACCGGAGTCGTCCCGGCACGGTCAGCCGACCGCCGGGGTTGCCGATAGGAACGTGTGATGCACCATGAGAAAAGTTGTGGGAGTAAGATTCAAACCGGCCGGTAAGGTCTACGACTTTGACAGCGGCGCCTTTGTCCTCAAGCACGGCGACCGGGTCATCGTCGAGACTGAGCAGGGGCTCGGTTTCGGTATCGTCGCGACCCCGCCGGTGCCCTTGGCGGATGACGCCGTCGACAAGCCGCATAAGAAGGTTTTCCGGTTGGCCAGCCAAGCGGATTTCAAACAGCGCGAAAGCAATCTCGAAACCCGCAAAAAGGCCCATGCCTTCTGTCTGCAATGCATCAAGCAGCTCAAGTTGAAGATGAATCTCTTTCGCGTCGAAAGCACCTTTGACGCCAGCAAACTGACCTTTTTTTTCACCGCCGAGGACCGGGTGGATTTCAGGCAGCTGGTCAAGATGCTCGTGCGCGAGTTCCGGGTCCGGATCGAAATGCGGCAGGTGGGCATTCGCAACCAGGCCAAGATGTGCGGCGGCATCGGGCGTTGCGGCCGGGAGCTGTGTTGCGCGCTTTTCATGGAAAAGTTCGAGCCCGTTGCCATCCGGATGGCCAAAGAACAGAACCTCTCCCTCAATCCGACCAAGATTTCAGGCCTGTGCGGGCGGCTGATGTGCTGTCTGACCTATGAAAACCCGGTCTACCAGGAGCTGAGAAAGGGGTTTCCCAAAATCGGCAAAACGGTGGTTTACAAAAACGACAAGGCCAAGGTCATCCGCCACAACCTGCTCGGTCAGCGTTTGACCCTGCGGCTGCAGGACGGAACCGAAGTCGAGGCCGCGCTTTCCCAGGTCCAGTGGGATGCGCCCAAAAAGAGCAAGGAGTAGGCGAATGGACAGGCCCTTTTACATTACGACGCCGATCTACTACGTGAACGCCAGACCTCACCTGGGGCACGCCTACACCACCATCGTGGCGGATGTGGTCTCGCGTTTCAACGCCATGCGGCGCAGAGAAATTTTTTTCCTGACCGGCACCGACGAGCATGGCGACAAAATCGTGCGGGCGGCCCGCAGGGAAAACCTCAGCCCGCGGGCCTATGTGGACCAGATCAGCGGGCTTTTCAAGGCGCTGTGGCCCGAGCTCAACATCGGCATCAACCGCTTTATCCGCACCACCGAACCCGCTCACATGGCCGTGGTGGAGCAGATCCTGCAAAAAATCTACGATGCCGGCGACATCTATTTCGCCGAGTACGAGGGGCTCTACTGCTTTGGCTGCGAGCGCTTTTACACCGAGCGCGAGCTGGTGGACGGCAAATGCCCCGACCACGAGGCGGCGCCCGAAGTGATCAAGGAGGCCAACTACTTCTTTCGCATGGGCAAATACCAGCAGTGGCTGATCGACCACATCCAGCAACACCCGGATTTCATCCGGCCGGAACGCTACCGCAACGAAGTGCTCGCCTTTCTGCGGGAGCCGCTGGAAGATCTGTGCATCTC
Organism: Desulfobacterales bacterium; assembly: GCA_049284575.1. Taxonomy (GTDB): domain Bacteria; phylum Desulfobacterota; class Desulfobacteria; order Desulfobacterales; family JAABRJ01; genus JAABRJ01. Next base: position 1,493 of record JBAPYE010000548.1, on the reverse strand, counting down.
GCGGCCCAAGTCGCGCCTCAAATGGGGCATCAACCTGCCCTTTGACGACGGCTTCGTCACCTATGTCTGGTTCGATGCCCTGATCAACTATGTCTCGGCGCTGGGTTACCCGGACGACGAGGCGTTCAAGAAATTTTGGCCGGTGGCCCAGCACGTCGTCGCCAAGGATATCCTCAAGCCCCACGGCATCTACTGGCCGATCATGCTCAAGGCCGCCGGGATCGAGGTCTACCAGCATCTCAACGTGCACGGCTACTGGAACATCGACCAGAGCAAGATGTCCAAGAGCCTCGGCAACGTGGTCGAGCCCCTGGAGCTCAAGAATATATACGGGCTCGATGCCTTCCGCTTTTTCCTGATGCGGGAAATGGTTTTTGGGCTGGATGCCAATTTTTCGGAAGACGCCCTGGTGCAGCGCATCAATTCCGATCTGGCCAACGATCTGGGAAACCTGTTCTCCCGCGTGGTGACGATGGTCCACAAATACTTCAAGGGGGTCGTGCCGGAAGTCGATCATGAGACCGAAAAGGAGCTTCAGCCGGGGCTTGACTCCGAGGCCTCGCGGACCATCGCGGATTTCGAGACCGAGATGGAAAATTTCGCCTTTCACAAGGCGCTGGCCGCCGTCTGGGAGTTTATCAACCAGCTCAACAAGTACATCGACGTGACCGCCCCCTGGGTGCTGGCCAAGAAAAAGGCGACCCACAAGCAGCTGGCCGCAGTTCTCTACAACCTTCTGGAGGGGCTGCGGGTCATTTCGGGCCTGATCTACCCGGTGATGCCCGATACGGCCAAGACCATGCAGCGGCACCTCGGGCTGGACCCCGATGCGCCCTTCTACGAGATCGAGACCCTGCTGAAGTGGCGTTACCTACCGGCGGGAACCCAGTTGCCCAAGGCCGTCGGGCTTTTTCCGCGGATCGAATGCAGAAAGGACGCCGCCGCCGCCGCCGACGGTGAGGCCGCTGCCGGCCCGGCCCTCAAGCCGGAAATCAGCATCGAGGATTTTGCCAAGGTGGACCTGCGGGTCGGGACGGTCCTGCGGGTCGAGCCGGTTCCCAAGGCCAAAAAGCTCCTCCAGCTTGAAATCGATCTGGGGGAAAAGCGCACCGTGGTTGCCGGTATGGCCGCCACCTACGCCCCCGAAGAACTCGTGGGCAAACAGGTGGTGGTGGTGGCCAACCTCAAGCCTGTCAAACTGATGGGCGTGCTGTCGCGGGGCATGCTGCTGGCGGCCGTGGATGAGGCCAAGGGGTCGGTCCTGACGGTCGACCGCCCTATGAAGCCCGGCACCGGCGTCCGATAAGGGTCCGGCGGCACACGGCCCAAAACCCGAAGCAAGCGGGGGTGGTTTTCTGGGCTGCGGTCTCGGCGCCCTCCCCCTGAATTTTTGCCAAGCGTCCGATTTTAAAAAAAATGACCCACAGACCCAGTTGGAAAGAGTATCAGGCCCACTTGCAGCGGAAAACGTTGGCCCGCCGCCTGCTGCACCG
>JBAPYE010000547.1:0-1894 GCA_049284575.1 Desulfobacterales bacterium | reverse complement strand
GCGCGCTCCCTGATCTATCTGAAGGATGAGAAGGGCCTCTTTGACAGGGATCCCAAAAAGGTGGGCCGCGAGGAAAGAAAGAACCTGAAGTTTTTTGACCGGATTTCAGCGGGGGAGCTTCTGGCAGCCGACCTGGATGACCTGATCATCGAAAGGCCCATCCTGACGCTGCTGCAGCGCGCCAAATGCATCAAGCAGCTTCAGATCATCGACGCCCTCCACAACCCCGGGGACATCCTGCGGGCGCTGGAAGGCGAGCCCGTGGGCACCATCATTTACAGAGGCTGACGGCGGGCGTGGACGCCGCCCGGCAGGCGCCGTCCACGATACCTCATTGACCGCCGCCGTCCCGGCCGCCCTGGCCGGCTTCTAGGTAGACCACCTGGGCGCCGGTCGCGGCCGAAATCTGCTCCAGCTCCTTTTTGCGGATGTGCTCGACGTAGAGCTTGACGTCGCCGCCGCTGACGCCGACCACGCGGAATCGCGGCTTCTTCTCCCCTTTTTCGATTTTTCGCCGCTTGCGAACAAAAATGGTTGCGCTCATGGGTGCCTCCTTTTATTTTGAGAATTGATCAACGCGTCCGCCCTCTTTTTTTGTGAATATAGATCCTTCAAGGATATATGTCAATAAAATGAAAAAAAACGCCCCAAAAACACGCCGGCCGGGCTCGGGCAAGCGGGAGCGCTACATCCAGCCCTCAATTTTAATGGGGCTTTGCCGCAAGGCCTCCTACGGCTATGAATTGATTCACTCCCTGCAGGAATTCGGCTTCGTCAAAGGCGAGGCGCCACCGGGGATGATCTACCGCCACCTCCGGCAGTTGGAGGAGGACGGGCTGGTGATTTCGGAGTGGATCACGGAGGGCGCCGGGCCGGCCAAGCGCATGTACCGCTTGACCCAGGAGGGACGCGAGGTGCTGGCACTCTGGGTGGCGCACATGGCCGCCCAGGCCGCCAGGCTGGATCAGTTCGTCCGCATTTACCGCGAGATGATCCCCCCGCCGGACGAAAACGAGCCGCCCTGAAACGGGCCGCGACCCAAATCGTCAGCCCGGGACCGCCACTTTCTGAACCCTGTGATTTCTTTTGGTGCCGATGTTTTCCCACGCCCCCCGGCCGGCGGGGCGCACCAGCAAAATCGCCCGACCGCCCATCAGCCGCGGCCGCACCCAGCGATTGGTGCGCACCATGTCTGCAGGCCCCGGCACCGTCGCATCGCGCTCCACCGAGACCACCTGAATCCGGCACTCCTCCAAGTCCTTTACCTGGACCACGTCCGGGTATTCCCTGAGCTGTCCGAACTCGATGAACCGTCCACACCAGCCGGCGGCGGTCAGGCCCACGGCCGCGGCGGCTCCAATGATGCCGTCGCCGCTGCCGCCATGGGCGGAGAGATGGACGCCGGCGGCGGCCGCCAGGGCCGCCTTCTGGTTCACCACCCGGCAGGTGCAGTGGCGTCCGAAATCCGCCAGCTCTGCAAGTCCGGGGGCCCCTGCTGCGGCCACGCACACCCCCGGGTCGCTGCCCTCCAGAAAGTTTGCGCCGATGTGGGTTGCGGCCCGCTCGATGATGCCCTTTAGCCCCTGGGGGTCTTCAAGCTCCAGCACCACGCAGGCGGAGCTGTTGTGGGAGGTATACGGCACACGCTCGTCCACCAGCAGCTGCTGGCGCACCACCCCCCACAGGCGGCAACCCTCCGGCAGCCGGTCTTCAAAACAGCGGGCCAGCTTGCCGGTGCCGCGGTCCGCATCGATGGTGTCGGTGTCGTCGAAGCCAACAAAAACCCGCATGGCGTCTCCCCCGTTTCGCTGCCACAAATGGTCATTAAAGGTCGGAAACAGAAGACCTAATTAACCAATCACCTCCAAAAGATCAAGAACAACCTATTCACCCG